>CAZIPU010000128.1:4796-6643 GCA_964541005.1 uncultured Syntrophales bacterium
ACGGATTGAAAGCTTGTAACGCATACTATTCAGCAGCCGCGGTTACACGGCCTGCTGCAATGAATTGTTGGTCTTTCATTTTATATAAGCAGGCTTTAAATCCTTCATCATAGGATAATGCTTAATATTCAAAGTAAGTATTTCAGCGTTTTCTTTGTCGGCTGTGGCTGCTAAAAGAGCATCAGCTAGTCCGATCCCATGAGATTTGGCAAAATCACGCTTATATAATCCGCCTGCTTTGGCTATCTCAGAATCTATGGGTACAATACGGAAAAATGATATGAAATTATCCAAAACAGATAATTCATCCTCACCTTTCACGCCGGCATATAATTCAGCAACAACGATTGGAGACAGGATAATCTGGGATGAAATCTTGTCAATTAGAATTACGGCTTTTTCGTTGCCACGCAAAAAATCAATCAATACATCCGTGTCGACAAGTTTTTCCTTAGACATGCCTATTACCTATCCCATTCAGATCTCAATGCCCTGAAATCAGGGAGGTCATCTCTGTCTTTCCAGATCCCAGCAGCTTCTTTCAAAGCTGTTTTCTTTTGGTCTTGACCGGCCTGCTCTATAAGACGATCAATGGCCTCACGAATGAGTTCGCTCTGTTTTTTCCCCATATTTTCCGCAATTATCGTAAGTTTTGCTCGCTGCCTATCGGTAAGATAAATTTGTGTTCGTATCATGTTGCACCTCCCATAACAATGTATACATCATGCATATACATCATTATTTCTTTTTGTCAAGGCCAACACCATGGTCACCTGAGCGGCGGACGGAAAGACGGCATACCTGAAAGCCTCAACGAAAAAAACAAGATATCCTTCCGCGTCAGGTGCACCTACTCGTTAGCCCATGTCCTCGATCGTTGCCTTGGAAAATATTTTTTTCCTATTGTTCCGGGCTTTAATAAAGCCAATCGAGAGTTGACGGTATGATTGGTATTCTTCAGCCGTTTTAGGAATTATACAAGGACGCAGAATCATTGAACGGAGTGAAAAAAAATGGCTCTTTTGACTTTTCAGTACAGCGGAACATCTATAAGCAACCGTTAGTCTACGGTAAATGCTCTTTGGAAATTGACACGTTTTCTAAACTCGGATAGGGAAGTATCATGAGAACGTAAAAATCCTCTCGCGACTTGTACAGTTTTCCCGGCTTCCGTGCTCGCGCCACCTTAAAGCCTCATCCCGGAGATTCCGGGGGATATATTGTGACCCTTGAGCGCCGTCAAAAAAAACGGTCTGTTCAGGATGCGGCAAGAGGTTATCCGGTTTGATGAGCAAGCCCAGACCATGCGGAGACAACCGACGGCATCTGGATCGCTCCGAAGGCCGCCCTGGAGGGCAATACCAAGGGAGCCTTACCGCTGAGTCCCCCGACACTGAAGACGCTCGAAGACGTGGCCGGTTACGATACAGTTCGGTCTTTTTTGTCATCTTTGAAAAGTGCGGAGAAGAAAGTCGCCGTGCTGCCCGTTGTCGTAAAAATTGCCGGGGAAGACGTCCTCATCTTTCCCTGGGACCCGGATTATGAGAAGTACAGAAAGGGTGCCCTTCAGCAGAGCGACCCTGAAATTTCTGACGCCCGTCCATCAAACCCCTCGGACAGAACAACCCGCCTCATCTATCGGCGGGGACTGTGGTTACCCTTCGTAAAAACCCCGTCACCCCTTGAACAAAGCTGAATCTTCAAAGTTTTCGGGGAATTCGGCAGAAATGATATCGCACTCCACCAATTACGTATCATGGATGTCCTTAGTTATGGTGAAAGTCTTTCAAATCAAGTGGGGCGGACAGGATACTATGTCAAATAAGTAAAATATTATTACTTCGTCA
>CAZIPU010000129.1:0-6607 GCA_964541005.1 uncultured Syntrophales bacterium
GATAGCGGCAATGTCAGAGACCATCTTTCTTAAGCGGAGGCTGGTTCCGTTCTTTCTGGAGAGGTTTTCGCACCCCAGATATACGGCGGTAAAGGCGCCTACCTGCGTCAGCGGCAACAACACTCCACACTGCCGAAGGAGCCGTTGCCGGGGCTATTGAATCCATCCGCGATATGACCGGAGGCAAGCGTGCGGAAGAAGCCCTGCAGGAAAGTGAAACCCGGTATCACAACGTCTTTGGAAACACGGGAACCGGCATACTGATCATCGAGGAGGGTATGATGATTCCCCTCTTGAATACGGAATTCGAAAAGCTCCCCGGGCACACACAAGGAGCGGAAGGGAAAAAGAAATGGACCGGAGTGGAGCTGTCCGTGATCTGGGGGACGGTCAAAGACCACGACGGCTATATCGACGTTCGGAGTGTTGAGGGACAGGGTAGCACCTTCACACTGTATTTCCCGGTCACGAGAGAAGAACTGCCCGAACAGCACACAACCGTATCGATGTCCGAATACATGGGCCGTGGGGGAGTCGATCCTGATTGTGGACGATATCGAAACTCAGCGGGAACTGGCGGCCCGGATGCTCGAAAAACTGAATTACCGTGTCCGGACGGTCCCCAGCGGCGAAGCGTCAGTGGCGTACATATAGGATCACCGCGCGGACCTTCTTGTCCTCGATATGTTATGGATCCGGGCATGGACGGCCTGGACACCTACCGGAAGATCGTCGAAATCCATCCCCGCCAGAAAGCGATTATCGTGAGCGGATATTCCGAGACAGATCGGGTTAGGCGGGCACAGGCGCTGGGAGCGGGTGCCTATGTAAAGAAACCGTTCGTCCTGGAAACGCTTGGTCTGGCCGTTCGGAGCGAGCTGGAAAGAACGACGTTACAAAGCGTTTGAGCAAAGCATACGATTTCAGAAGAAGGCGTTGCTTAGAGCGGCAAACTCCGCCAGGGTCAGGCATTCCGCCCTCCTGGCGCCGTCGATGCCCAAGTCATTGAGCATGGCCGTCAGTTCATCGGCGTTTCTCTCGATTTTCCGGAAAGATTTCAGGTTGTTCATGAGGGTTTTCCTGCGTTGTGCGAAGGCGGCCCGAACGAGGCGGCGGAAAAACTCCTCGTCTTTCAACGGATACCGGGGATTATCGCGAAAAGTCAGCCGGAGCAACGAGGACTGAACGGCCGGAACAGGGTAAAAACAGCGGTTCGAAACGTCAAACAGGTGTTCCAGGTCGGCGTACATGGACAGAATCACCGTGGGAATTCCATACGCCTTTCTTCCCGCTTCGGCGGTAAGCCGGTCCGCCACTTCTTTCTGCATGAGCAAAACGGCGGAATGAATATGATTTCTGAACGCCAGCAGGTGGAAGAGAATTTCCGAGGTGATGTTGTAAGGGATGTTCCCCATCACCTTGATTTTTCTTCCCGGCACCACCGGCTCGGTCCCCGAAAAATCATAGGTCAGAATATCCCTGTTCACTATTTCGACATTCTGTTTCTCGCGCAGGTTTTCCCGGAGAATGTCGATCAGGTTCGGATCGACCTCGACAGCGATAACCCTGGAAACGGTATCCGCCAGCATCGCCGTCATGACCCCCAATCCCGCCCCGATCTCCACAACGACATCATCCTTTTTCAAATCACCCGCGGCAACGATTTTCAGGAAAATCTGATCATCCGTCAGAAAAGACTGACCGTATTTCTTCAGGGGACGAATGTGGTGGGTTCGCAGCAGGTTAAGCGTGGTGGACATGCTGCTGCCTTCTCCGGCGAATGGCAACAACCATTCGGTGGGCGACAAAATAAGCCGGTACGGCAAAGAAAGGGGCGAGGATGAGGCCTCCCGTCAACAGGGGAAATGTTACGTCCCAGCCGAACTGAAAAATACTCATGATGGAATAATCCTTTAAGACCAGGTTTGTTCCTCCCATGCCCAGCATATATTTTCCGATCTGGTATTCCGCGATATAGAACAGGGGCACCGTCAAGGGGTTCGATATCGCCCAGGCCCCGATATAGGCGGAGGTGATGTTCTGGCGGGAAACAAGCCCAAGCGCGACGAGCAGACCCGTATGAAAGGGAATCGTCGGGGTCACCCCCACGAATACCCCCATGGCAAAACCCATGGCGATGTTCCGGGGTTCACCCTTCAGGCTGAGAAATTTATGATAGAACTCAAGAAGATATTTTTTCAGGGCTCTCTGCCCTCCCTAAAACCAAATAAAAGTTTACGCGATACCCGGCCAGCAGGTTTAACCTTTTGCGGAGGGCCATCGTGAAACGGCATTCAGATCGAGGTCCGACCGGATTCCTCTTTTCAGCAGGGTGTAACCGGCAGCGGCAACCATCCCCGCATTATCCGTGCATAAAATGGGCGGCGGGATAAAGACATCGATCTTTTTTCGCCCTCCGTCCTCTTTAAACCGCTCCCGCAACCGGCTGTTCGCCGCCACACCGCCGCACACCACGACCCGGGAAACGGAGGCGGCCAGGGCCACCCGCAGGGTTTTTTCAACGAGGACATCCATGATGGCCTCCTGGTAACTCGCGACAATATCCGGAAGTTCCTCCGGGGCCAGGGGTTCCGACCGTTTTTTCAGCATGTTTAGAAGAGAGGTCTTCAGACCACTGAAACTGAAATCGTTGGAATCCTTCATGGCTCGGGGAAAATCGTATTTCCGGTAATTCCCGCTTTTTGCCATTTTGTCGATGACCACCCCGCCCGGATAACCGATATCCAGCATTTTCGCTGCTTTATCAAAGGCTTCGCCAGCCGCGTCGTCCTTGGTCTGGCCTTTCAGGGTATATTTCCCCTCCGGCTCGACAAGATAGATGTTCGTATGCCCCCCCGATACGACTAGGGCGACAAAAGGCAATTCCGGTGGATTGTCCATGAGAAAGACCGCCGCGATGTGGCCCTCGAGATGGTTGACTCCCACAAAGGGTATGTTCTGGGCGTAGGCGATCGCCTTGGCGGTCGACAAACCGACCAGGAGCGACCCCACCAGGCCGGGCCCGCAGGTCACGGCAATACCATCGATCCGGTCAAGCGTCACCTCCGCTTTTTCCAGAGATTCGAGGATCACGGGAATGATCGCTTCCACGTGTTTGCGCGAGGCGATCTCCGGGACGACGCCCCCGTACTTCCGATGAACGTCGATTTGGGAGGCGATGACGTTCGACATCATCACACGGCCGTCGCGGACGACCGATGCCGCCGTTTCGTCGCACGACGATTCTATTCCTAAAACCAGCATGATTTGTTCCTGCATTTCTTTTTTACAAAAACCCGAAAAGTGTATATAGAAACGGTATGGGTTTGTAAACAAACTTTTTCTCCCAAGGAAGGCGCTATGGAATTCACATCCGATTTTCTCGTTCTGGGCAGCGGTATCGCCGGCTTATCGTTCGCCATCAAAGCTTCCGGTTTAGGTACCGTCAACATGGTGACCAAGAAGGAAAAATCGGAATCCAATACCAACTACGCCCAGGGCGGAATCGCCGCGGTCCTGGATAAGGAAGACAGCTTCGAAGACCATATCCGCGACACTCTTGTCTGCGGTGGCGGCCTGTGCAAGGAAGAAACAGTCCGCTTCGTCGTCAGCGAAGGGCCGGACAGGATCCGGGAACTGGTACAATGGGGTGTCGATTTTACCCGGTCCCGGAACGGCTCCTCGTCGGGATTCGATCTCGGCCGCGAAGGCGGACACTCCAAGCGAAGAGTGATCCACGCCAAAGACCTGACCGGTCAGGAAATCGAGAGGGCCCTTCATGCCCAGGTCAGCCGGATTCCCGAGATCAAAATTTTTGAAAATCACATCTCCATCGACCTGATTCTGCAGTCGGTTCTAACGGGCGGGAAAGCGGGCGGCACACAGGACCGATGCCTGGGCGCATACGTCTATGATATCAATCACGACGTCATCCACACCTTCCGGGCCCGGTTCGTCGTACTGGCCACGGGGGGCACCGGAAAAGTCTACCTGATTACGACCAATCCCGACATCGCCACGGGAGACGGCATCGCCATGGCATACCGCGCCGGTGCCGAAATCTCGAACATGGAGTTTATCCAGTTCCATCCGACCTGCCTGTACCATCCGGAAGCCAAGTCCTTCCTGATCAGCGAAGCGGTCCGCGGCGAAGGGGCAATCCTCAAACTGAGGGACGGATCGACCTTCATGGAAAAGTATCACCCCATGGAAAGCCTCGCCCCGCGCGACATCGTCGCCCAGGCCATCGACACGGAACTGAAAATTTCCGGGGATGATTACGTGCTGCTCGATATCACGCATCGCGGCCAGGATTTCATCGTCAACCGCTTCCCCGGCATCTACAAGAAATGCCTGGAGTACGGCATCGATATCACGACGGATCAAATTCCCGTGGTACCTGCCGCTCATTACCTTTGCGGCGGTGTCGCCGTGAATCCTTACGGTCAGACCAATATCGACAGCCTGTTCGCCTTCGGTGAAGTCTCCTGCACGGGCCTCCACGGAGCCAACCGCCTGGCAAGCAATTCCCTTCTCGAAGCCGTCGTTTTCGCCCACCGGGCCTTCGTTAAGATTTCGGAGCTTTTCTCACAGACGCCGCAAAACGGCCTGGTCATTCCCCCCTGGGATCCCAGAGGCGCCACGGAAAGCGACGAATCCGTCGTCGTCTCCCACAACTGGGACGAAATCCGGCGGTGCATGTGGAATTACGTGGGTATCGTCCGTTCCGACAAAAGACTCGCCCGGGCCCAGAGAAGAATCGAGATGATCAGCCGGGAAATCGACGAATATTACCGGAACTTCCTCATCACGAAAGATCTGATCGAACTCCGGAACATCGCAACCGTCGCCACCCTGATCGTGGCATGCGCCATGATGAGAAAAGAAAGCCGGGGCCTGCACTACAATCTCGACTATCCCCAGAAAGACGATGTGAACTGGCTGCGTGACACCCGGATCATCAAGCCGGTAAAACCCACCGTAACCTAAAGCCTCGAATCCCCTATCTATTCCACTTTTAAAACACGAAGGGGGCTTGATTTCAAGCCCCCTTGTTTTATCACCGGACCATTGTCTTCTATTTTTCGCCAAAAACCCGCCGGAAGATGAAATCCACATGTTTCAGGAATCTTTCGACATGGAAGACGTCATCGATCTCCGACGGCGTCAGAATCGCCGTCACCTGGTCGTCTTTTTTCAGTAAATCTCTGAATTCAAGATGTTTTTCCCAGGATGCCATGGCGTTTCTCTGCACGACGGCGTAGGCTCCTTCCCGGGACATGCCCTTATCGATAAGTTTCAGCAGCACAAGCTGCGAGAAAACGACACCGTGGGTCATGTTCAGGTTGAACAGCATCTGTTCGGGGTAAACGATGAGCTGATCGACCATGCGGGTGAACCGTCCCAGCATGAAGTCAAGCAGAATCGTCGCATCCGGCCCAATGACCCGTTCGACCGACGAATGGCTGATGTCGCGTTCGTGCCACAGGGCGATATCCTCCAGGGAGGCCAGGGCGTAGGACCTCATGAGACGGGAAAGGCCGGAGAGGTTTTCCGACAGGATCGGATTCCGCTTGTGAGGCATGGCGGATGACCCCTTCTGACCGGGAGAGAAATACTCTTCCGCCTCCCGGACTTCCGTCCGCTGCAACAGCCGGATTTCCTGGGCGAATTTGTCCAGGGAGGAGGCGATCATGGCCAGGGTCGTGAAGAACTCCGCATGACGATCCCGCTGAAGGACCTGGGACGAAACCGGCGCGGGCTTCAGGCCGAGCTTCCGGCAGACGTATTCCTCGACAAAGGGATCGATGAAGGAAAAGGTCCCGACGGCGCCGGAAATCTTCCCGTAACCGACCGTATCCCGGGCCCGGAGCATCCTTTCCCGGTGCCGGACCATCTCCTGGTACCAGATGGCAAGCTTCAGGCCGAAGGTGATGGGCTCCGCATGAATGCCGTGGGTCCGGCCGATCATGAGGGTTCCCTTGTGTTCCATCGCTTTTTTCCGGATCGCCGCGATGAGGGCGTCGATATCCTCCAGGAGAATGTCCGCCGATTGCTTCAGCAGGATGGCTAAAGACGTATCAAGCACGTCGGAGGAGGTCATCCCCATGTGAATGAACCGGCCATCCTCCCCCACCTTCTCCGTAACGGAGGTCAGAAAGGCAATCACGTCATGCTTGGTCGTTTTTTCGATCTCGTCGATGCGCTTGACGTCAAAGCCGGCCTTCTCCTTGATGTTCTTCAACGACACCGGGGGGATCTGACCCAACTCCGCCATGGCTTCGCAGGCGGTCACTTCGATGTCCAACCACGTCTGAAACTTGTTTTCCGGCTCCCAGATCCGGCTCATCTTTTCTCTTGAGTAACGGGGAATCACAACGGCTCCTTCCCAAAGTTAATGAACTCGTAAAAGGTCGAACAATATTCGATCCGTCATCCTGAGCGCCGACAAAGTATCCCCATGAGTTGTTACTCTGAGCGAAGAGTCTCTCTTCAAAGAGATTCTTCGTTGCTACCGCTCCTCAGAATAACAGAAGGGGATCCGCTTCCCTTCTTGCCTGCACGGAATGACAGAATTGATGACGAGCCCGATGTCAATCAGGAAATC
>CAZIPU010000130.1:0-3261 GCA_964541005.1 uncultured Syntrophales bacterium
AGCCCTCCCCTTCGCCGACGGAGCGTTCGATGCCTGCTACTCCCATATGCTCTTCTGCATGGCATTCACCACGGCTGAGCTGGCGTTTATTGCCGGGGAAGTCCGGCGCGTTTTAAAACCGGGCGGTCTTCATGTCTATACCGTTCGCCACACCGGTGACGCCCATTACGGCAGGGGCATTCACCACGGCGAGGATCTGTACGAAACGAACGGCTTTGTCGTCCATTTCTTCAACCGCGAAAAGGTGGCGGCTCTGGCAAACGGGTTTGAAATCCTCGGCATCGATGAATTCGAGGAAGGCCCCCTGCCCCGGAAGCTGTTCCGCGTCACCCTGAAAAGAAAAGGAGGTTGAATGCCTTCCCTGGAAGAAGCCATTATCCTGGCGGCAAACGCCCATCGGGGACAAAAAGACAAAGCGGGGGCTCCGTACATTCTCCATCCCTTGCGTCTGATGATGCAGATGAAATCAGAAACGGAACGGATCGTCGCCGTTTTGCACGACCTCATCGAAGATACCGCCTGTTCTCTCGAAGAATTGAGCAAGGCAGGGTATTCGCAGGAAATACTCGACGCCCTCGATTGTTTGACGCGACGTCATGACGAAACTTACAGCGCATTTATCGATCGGGTGAAGGAAAACCCGTTAGCGGTGAAAGTGAAATTGGCGGATCTGGAAGACAATCTGAACATCAAACGCTTTAAAAACATTGCGGAAAAGGATCTCCTCCGTTTGAACCGGTACCTGAAGGCATGGCAATCCTTAACGGATGATCCGCGAACACGATAACGGGTCTGGACGCGATTCCACACCGCTAGATCTGTTTTCACAACGGATCCGGCAAGATGGCCGCGTAAAAACGCCGTCAGGCTGTGATGCCGGGTTTGGAGGCAGTGTCTAAATTACAGAAAGGGTTATTTCGAGCGAAGGTGAGGGGTCTTAATATCCTGAAATGACTTAACTTAAATATTTCTCCCTGTGGTCGGAATGACAAAAATACCGATTGCGACACAGTCTTATTTCTTTCCGGATGTTATCCGTCCGGCATGACGAGCGATTGCAGATAACTCGCCAGGTTAATCTGCCGGTTGGTGATGTTCAGCTTCCGGCGAATGTGTTCGCGATGCCGGTTGATCGTCGCCGTGGAGACACCGCGAAGCTGGGCGATTTCCTTGGTCCGCATACCGTTCCGGATCATGTTGCAGATATTGACCTCCACAGGCGTCAGGGCCCGCAGGTGACTTAAAACCCGGCTTGTGAAAGGAGCTGTAATCTCTTCCAGATTCGTCTTCAATATCTCCAGATACTGGCGTTTACTCTTTTCGACACCCGGTGTTAAGGCGTGCAGAATCGGCATGATTCCTTTCTCGATATTGACCTGCATATTTTCATGAATCCGTTTTTTTTCATCTTCAATCCCGGAAAGAACCGCCCTCAAAGCCGCATTCGCTTCCTGCAGCGCTTTCCTCTCCCGCAAAAGCTGTCTGTTGTTTTCCTGCAATTCCTGCTCGGCCATGATCCGGACGGCAATTTCGCCGATCCGCTGGGCAACCCCCTCCAGCAAAGCCCTTTCCTCCTTGAGAAACGGCCCTTCATCCGCGGCCGGCCTTTTTTCACGATAGACGATGATCACCTCCCCTTCCTGTTTGCCGCTCACCCGAATCGGCGCGGACTGTCTCCAGGCCGTCCAGGTAAATTTTTTACTTTCGAAGGTCTGTCCCTGAAAAACGATCCGTGCACAGGCAACATCCCCATATTGCCAGGAAGGAGGAAGAAAGCGCACCAGGCGCTTCAGAAAGTTTTCCATGGAATCATGGTGGCGTTCCGCCAGACGCGCCATCCCGTATAAACAATTCAATTCTTTGATGCGCTCCTGGAGAGCCTTTTCCACCATATCTCTGCGATTCACCTCAATCATCCCCCTGCGGCTGATATATTCCGGTAACATAAACTGCCTATACCACATAGGCAATTAGAGGGCATTTTAATACCATTTACATTGGAAATGTAACCCATTAATCAAGGGGCCGACAAATCCTTTGATGGCTCAAGGCTGGAAAGATACGATGAACATACGTATAAAACCCAAAAAGATCAACGCATTGCTCCCGACGGATATTCTGTTTCAAACCTCTTACTGGAGTCAGGTGAAATCGCGGCTCGGGTGGAAACCGGTGGCCTTTGATTTTACCTCGTCGACGGGGCAGGAGGGCGACCTTCTCGTCCTGCTCAAATCACTCGGTCGCGGTTTTAACGTTGCCTATGTTCCCCAGGGACCCGAGTCGGAACCCGATCCGGAAAAATACGGCCCTTTTCTCGAAGAATTGTCGCAGGCCCTGATCGAACAGCTGGATTCCTCCGTTACCTTCATCCGCTACGACCTGCCATGGGAGTCGCCCTATGCCGCCGATGCCATGAACGGGCAACCCTGGTCCGGGCATCCCGCGCCGCGACTGCGGGAATTGCGCATGAACATCGGCACCCGTAACTGGAATCTGCGGAAAACGTACCTGGACCCGACTGTTGCCGATGTGGTTATGATTGACCTCGCGCGCTCCGAAGAGGATATCTTCGCGGCCATGAAACCCAAGACCCGGTACAATATCCGCCTGGCACGGCGGAAAGGCGTCCGGGTATTTCCGGCCTCGGCAGATATGCTGCCTCGTTTCTACGAGCTTTACCTGCAGACGGCCAGGCGCAACGGATTTCCTGCCGGGACCTATCGGCATTTTTCGGCCCTTTTCGCCACATTTTTCAGGCATCCGGGATCATCCGACATCCTTTTTTCCGTTGCCGCAAGAGGGGAAGACCTTCTCGCAGGTGCGATCATCGTCATCGCCGGACGACGGGCCCTTTACCTGTTCGGCGCATCCGCCGACGAGCACCGCAACCTGATGGGATCCTATGCCTTACATGGGGAGGTGATCAGGATGCTGAGGGAAAAGGGGTGCCTGAGCTATGACATGGGTGCCGTTTCCCCTCTACCGAACCCGGATCATCCTTTTTACGGCATGTATCGATTCAAAACCGGTTTCGGCGGAGAAATCGTCCATCGTAACGGCTCCTGGGATTACCCCCTCGATATGCAAGGGTATGAGATTTTCCGCAATTACGAGTCGTTCAACCAACTGTTACCCGCCCAGTGGGACACATGACCCCGACAGGGTCTCCCCGTAGAAACGCAACGTTCACACATCGAATGTCCACATGGAATTCCCTTCAACGCCGCGGTTCTGCTTCATATTTATCTTATCCCGTTCAGC
>CAZIPU010000130.1:3361-5230 GCA_964541005.1 uncultured Syntrophales bacterium
TTCAATCGAAGCGGGGGCAACAAGGATGTGGGTAATCATACCTATCGGCATTTGGGTGTTTATACGAATTGACCGCCTGGCACGGTACGCTAATATTTCCCATAAAATATGGGTGTGTTGGAAAATGGCCGGTCAAGACAAAGACAAGACAAAGGATCAACTGATCCTGGAATTAACTGAATTGCGCAGGAAGCTGCAGGAATCGCAGGAGACCCGGCAACAGTTGCAGGCTGTCGCTGATTATACACCCAACGTGGAACACTGGGTGGGACCGGACGGGAAGCTTCTTTGGGTGAATCCCCGGGTTTCGGATGTGACGGGATATTCTGTGGAAGAATGTCTCGCGATGCAGGATTTCCCCCTCCCTATTATCCATGAAGCCGACAGAGAAAGAAGGAAGCGCCTCTTCACCGACTCAGGCCAGGCATCAAGAGGTCATAACGCCGAATTTCGCATCGTTTGTAAGGATGGCCGGCACAAATGGGTCGGACTATCGTGGCGGGCCATGTACGCTCAAAATGGCGCGCATCTGGGATGGCGTTATAGTATCCATGACATCACCAATCCCAAACGGCTGGCGAATGAACTGCGCAAAACGAACCGCATCCTGGGTCTGGCACAGGATGTGTCCGAAACCGGCATCTGGACCATGGATATCCGGACGGGCGAAGTAACGTGGTCCAATGCGCTGTACCGGTTATTTGGCCTTTCGCCGGCGAAAGAAAAGGCATCACGTGAAACGTGGCGCCGTTTATTTCATCCGGAAGACCGGGAGAGGACCGAAAAAATCTTCAATGACTCCCTGAATAGAAAAGTAAGCCGCAGAACGACTTACCGCATTGTGCTCCCTTCTGGAGAAATCCGCTGGATCCTATCCCGGGGAAACACGGTTTATGATGAGGCTGGAAAATCACCTCTTATGGTCGGCATCTGCATGGATATCACTGAGCAAAAAAACTTGGAGGATGAACTGCGTAAAACGAATCAAATGCTTGGCCTGGCGCAGGAAGCATCCGGGGCAGGCATATGGACAATCGATCTGCAGACCGGCAAGGTGCACTGGTCTGACGCACTGTACCGATTATTCGGCCTTTCTCCGACCAAGGATGAAGCATCCCAGGCAACCTGGAGTCGGTTGATTCATCCGGAAGATCGGGAAAGAACAGAAAAGATGTTTACCGATTCCCTGTGCAGAAAGAAAAATCGGCGCAGCGATTATCGCATTATTCTTTCTTCGGGAGCGATTCGCTGGATTTACACACGTGGAGACACCATACTGGATGACCAAGGCATCTCCCGGTTCATGGTGGGAATTTGCATTGATATCACCGAACACAAGCAAAAAGAGGAAGAAATAAAAAAACATCGGAAAAATCTTGAAATGCTGGTCAAGAACCGGACGGTGGAGCTGGAAAAAAAGACATTACAGCTGGAGGAAACGATCACGACGCTGAGATTTCTTCTCAATCAGCGTCAAAAAGACAAAAACGAAATACAAGAAAATATTATGGCCAATGTAAACCAGCTGGTCGTCCCTTTCATTGACAAGCTAAAAATCAACTGTTCAGACAAGACGGAAGCCTCCTGTTTGGATGTCCTGGAAAATAATCTGCAAAACATCGTCTCTTCCTTTTCTAACCGGCTCGCATTTAAAAACTTAAAATTCACTCCCAGTGAGCTGCAAGTTTCCAATCTTATCAGGGAGGGTAAATCAACAAAAGAGATCGCCAACATTTTAAATCTCTCCGTGAGTACCATTCAATTCCACCGAGATAATATCCGTAAAAAGCTGGACCTGAATAAAACCAATCAAAAACTGAGCATTTATCTGAGATCCCTCTCGTAATATCAGTCCCATCCGGTATCGCC
>CAZIPU010000130.1:5330-6501 GCA_964541005.1 uncultured Syntrophales bacterium
GGCCTTCATGAGCCGCAGCAGGACACCAATACCTGGTTTCATCCATTGTAAACCACGTATTTTTCCGGTACCATGACTCTTAACCCGGTATGATACACATAAACTGAAAGGCTTCATCGTTTCTCACGTCCGACTAAGGGACGGGTGGCCGATCAAAAAATACCAGAATGAGGGAATAAAGCGCCGGTGAATCCACAATAAATAGAACAACAGATTCTTTTACCAAGGGAGGTACTGGTAATGATGATGGGAACGAGTCAAAAAAGAGCTTTGATGGCCCTGATTTTCATGCTTCTACTCTCTTCGTGTGCATACCATGGCAAAATTGACTCCGGCTTCTATACACCCGGTAAAGCGGATGAAAAAATCCCCATCTCTGTTGTTCTGGATACCTCCGGGAAAGACATATTGCCCATCACGGGCGGTTCCTCAGGGGATTCATTTTATGTTGAAACCAAGGACGCAATATTAAATTCCGCGGACAAGGTTCTCTCAACGGTCTTTGATACGGGCAATAAACCGCCCGTCTATACGGTGGAGCCATCTTTCCGCACCAGCCGGGTCAGCAACAACAGTTGGGACAGCTGGAACGTCAATCAGATCTATGACACGTATCTCTGCCTGGTGTTTCGTAAATACGACACGGGAGACATCTTTTGGCAGTCGTGCGACAGGCAGCGTATTCTGGTAAGCCCCTCAGCAAAATCAAACGTTCTGGCCGTCATCACGGGTGCGTCACTCATGATCCTGTCCCCCTTCACGATACCGGCGGCAACGCAAGTCGACGGCAACAATCAGGTGGCGTACGCCAGGGAATACCTGACCCGGTCGCTCGATATCATCCAGGCAGACATCATGAAAAACAGAATGAAATTCACATTTCCCGCACCGACTGAATTAACCGCAAAAACAGCGGCAAAGATTTTTTCAGGCAGGGAACGTCATGGTGAAATCCGGCGGGAACTTGCCGAGGGTGGGGCAAAACGCGACGGGTATTAATGGATTGTTTCCAGGAAGGAGCTCTCCCGTGAATGCACGGGGAGGCTCCATGAAGAGGATTGCCCAACCGGTCGGGCCGGGGAAGCGATCGAACCTTCGGCCACCGGGAATAAAGTCCATCATTATTTATCCGGCCAGTAGAACAGCCAGCGCAGGTAAACGAGGGATCCCT
>CAZIPU010000131.1:0-6486 GCA_964541005.1 uncultured Syntrophales bacterium
TAGAGATGTCCCGTACT
This sequence comes from uncultured Syntrophales bacterium, assembly GCA_964541005.1. GTDB lineage: Bacteria > Desulfobacterota > Syntrophia > Syntrophales > JAAYKM01 > JAAYKM01. Next base: position 18 of record CAZIPU010000131.1, read on the forward strand.
GACGATAGTTCTTTTCGTTCCCATGAGGCGCCCCGATTTTTCCACCCGTGACGTCATCTGCTGCGAGATACCGCCGCGGGTTTCAATGGAAATGGTGGTGCCTTCCGCCGGGTTTCCCTCCGCATCCAGATGATCGATTTTATAGAGGGTGTAGCCCCGGATGGCGGCAACGGCAAGCTGGATGCGATTGATACTGAGGATGTTTTTGCTTGTCAGGACCCGGTCGGAGAAGGAGAGCTCCTTCAGGAGATCGAAGAGAACGCCGGAAAGGGGCTGTTCCTTCCGGCTGGTCCCGACGGTGACGGTCTTGGCCTGGTGGCGGATGGCGTCGACCGGCCGGGCCAACTCGTCGATGGCAGATCCCAGGGAAACATCCAGAAAATCGATGGGGGAGAGGAGGTTGCCCTGTCCCTTGAAATCATAGGCGTAATCTTCCAGGGGGAGGTGGCCGACGGTATATTTCAACAGCAGGACGATGTCGGAGATGGTCTTGGTCCCGGCAAAACGAAATGCCCCCTGGTTTCGCCTCTCGTGGAATCGCCGGGAGAAATCCCGGATCAATCGCCGGAATTCGCGGTCCGCGATCCGTTCATACAGGGACCAGTGCTGCTTTTCCTGTTCGATCATCCGCCTGTTCAGTTCGCTGCGGAATTGCCGGAGGAACAGGGCGTCCTCGTCGATGCTCAAAGCGGCGTAAAAGCCGAAGAGATGTCCCGCCACCGTGTTGAGAATGACCGGAAGGGGCCCTTTCCCCCGGGGCAGCTTGATGACCCCGTCGGCCAGATCGTCGAAGCGGTCCTCTCCCTCGTCGGTAAAGACGACGACTTTCGCCTTGTGGGCCTTGAAGATGGCGACATCCTTGACGATATCACCGACGACGGTTTCCGGGTTGCCGGCGCTGCAGACAATGATCATCGGTTCGGCCGACAGATCGATATGTTTCTTGTTTTCCACGATGTCGGAAGAAATGGTCTTGTAACAGAGTTCGCTCAGTTTGATGCGGATTTCATCCGCCGCGGCCTTGTTGGGACCGCTTCCGACGACGGCCCAGTAATTTTTCTGCTTGGAAATCCGCTGTGCGGTTTCACAGATCTCATCCTTTTTGTCGAGGACCCGGTTCATCAGGCGTGGCGCTTCCTCGAGAACGGCCAGTTCGTCGGCGATTTCCTCTTCCGTCAGGCATCCCATGATCGATGCAAAGGCCAGGGCCAGGATATGGCCGGCGATGATCTGGGAATAAAAAGCCTTGGTCGAGGCGACGGACATTTCGATGTCCCGGCCGTCGCTGGTGTAGAAAACACCGTCCGCCTTGGTCGTGATATCGGACTGCCGCCGGTTGACGATGGCGATGATGGAAGCGCCCCGCTCCCGGGCCATGGTGACCGCCCGGTTGGTATCCGTCGTGGTGCCGGACTGGGTGATGGGGATGACCAGGGTATCCGATAAATCCTGGGCGAGTGAAAAGCCGCTCAATTCGGACGCCACGCTGGCCGTGATCCGGATGCCCGCGTCCTTGAGGCAGCGGCTCATGGCGTCTCCGATTGCCTGTCCCGCGACCGCCGCCGTCCCGTGGCCGATAATGATGATGTGGCGGAGCCGGCGCCGGGCGAGATCATCCCGGATTTTAACCGGCAGGACGTCAGGTCCGAGGTTGAAAGACACTTTCCTGAAACCCGCCGGATCCTGTTCGATCCGGTATTTACCCAGGAGGGTCTTGCGGATGGACTGGGTCGACTCGGATATCTCCTTGAGGAAATAATGGCTGAAGCTTCCGCGGTTGATGTCCCGGGTCGTGATTTCCGCTTTCTGGATGTGATCCGGAGTCATCAGGATGGGCGTGCCATTGTAGAAGAAAGCGGTGATTCCCGCCAGGCCGCCTTTGCTTTCGTGGTCCAGAATGAAAAGTTGCCCCGTCGTTTCCGGTCTTTCCGGGTCAGCGGGCATTTCTCCGTTGATCTTGATAAAGAAGGGTGTCCGTTCGACGAGTCCGTACAGTTCCGAGGAAAAAAGGTACTGATCGTCGCAGAGTCCGACATAAATGGCCTGCCCGCTTCCCCGGAGGGCCAGGAAGATCCTTCCGGGTTCGAGATTGCTGGCCATGGCAATGGCGTGTGAGCCTTCAAAGTCGTTCAGGGCCAGGCGGAAGGATGTGGCAAGATCGTGACCCTTCGTCAGGTAGGCTTCGATCTGGAGGGGAATGATCTTGGTATCCGTCGTCACCTCCGGGGCGATCAGTTCCCGGTCCGATTCGAGGAGATCCCTCAGGCTCTGGTAATTGTCGATATCCCCGTTTAAGGCCACGTTGATGGTCCAGTTTCCCCGGCCGTACCGGGGGAAGGTCTTATCCGTGCCGGCAGTGGGATGACCGTTCAAGGTGGCGTTGTTGACGGGGTGACAATTTTCGATGGAAATGGAGCCGACGGACGCCCAGCGGGTGTGGCAGAACGAAGATTCACAGTCCGACCCGGTTTGGGTGAATTCCTGGAGGATCCGGTCATCTCGAATTGATTGTCTGATGTCGCGGACGTTCTGCCCCAGTTTGCCGATGATCGAGGCCGTTTTGTAGGTGAAGGTGATCGTTTCGCTTGCGGGGTGCTCCGGCATGTCCAGGTCCGTCGGGGGGCAGGAGAGGTTGATGGCCCCGTTGACCAGATCACCCATCCCAAATCGGCGGGTGAATTCCTCGTAGAGATTCGTTTCCCTGAGGCGCCGGATGATTTCCCGGAAGGCGTTTCCGTCCGGTACCGTAAAGGATACCTGGAGCCCCGCGGAATCCCGTCCCCGAACCTCCAGCCGGTTCAGGCAGTTCAGGAGGTAATTGATCTTTCTGTACTTCATCAGGGAATCGGGTCCCAATGCGACGTCATCCCCACCGGCAAGATCCGTGATCTGACTCACCGTTTTCAGGACGTCCTGCTCGATGCCCCAGACAATGTCCCGCAGGAGAACCATCCGCCGGTTGATCGTTTCCAGGTGATCCGTCGTAAAATAAGGGGCCGCTTCCTCCAGTGCCGCCTCTTCCCGCTGGAGAAACGTCTTCATTCCGGCGGCAAGCTGTTCCAGGCCGGCTACCATATCGACGTGCGTAAAGAGTTCCCGGAAAAGAGCGTCGCCTTTCAGATCAAGAAGGTGACGGCTCATTTCCTCCAGACCGCCTTTCCCGTTCAGGTAGTCGTCAAGGGGACGTAACCCGGCCTGTACATCGGCAATCCGGTGATCTTGGATGCGGTCGAAAAAGGAGAAAAGAGCCGTTACGTCCGGCGTTTTTTTTGCCGAAGCGGCGCCTTTGAAGGCAAGAATACCCGCCAGGCCGCAGAAGAAGGTTGCCGGCAAAAATGGAAAGAGAATGACCGAGCAAGGGGGGCAGTTGTTTGGGTCCCCGCCGATGAAAACGTGCCATTTCCGGAAAGCGGGAGAACATTTTCCCCATAGGGAACGGATGGACATGGATATCCTCCTCATGGCTTGTCTGCTTCCCCGTTCAGACGGGCCACTGTGCGTGTTGTGATGCCGTCGACGACATGACGCAGCCAGCGCTCCCCGGCCGCGACGGCTGCGGGAGTCAAGGCTCTGATCGTGGGGAGGTATTTCCCCTGTTTCGCAGCCGTTTTTTCCAGTTCATCCAGAAACAGACGGCGATCCTCAATCCCCAGGGATTCCTCAATACGGTGTGAAAAGATATCCCGCACTCCGGGCCATCGATCCAGGAAGATTTTCTGTTCGTTGACAGCCCTTTTCCCCTTTTCCCCTTCCAGATATGTCGCGGCTGCCGCAAGGGCCCCATCCATTTTCCCCGCCAGTTCATCCAATCGTTTCAAACGTTCCTGTAAGGCCCGTTCAAGGGTCCTTTGCGCACCCCGATACAGGGGTTCACCCATCGGGTCACCGGAAAAAAAGGGATGCCGGGCATGGATGTACCATTCTTTGAGGGCCAGAAGGTTTGCCAGATAAATCAGATTGTTTTCCAGCCGCCGGTTCACACTTCCGTACAGACCGGGATGAAAGGTTCTGTCCCCGGTGGCACCATTGCCGGTGGTGATCAGCTTCCCCCCTTCGGGGCAGTCTCCCCGGAAGACGATCCCTGCGGCGATGACCGTTCCGTAGCCGATTCGGGCGGGACCGACCAACCCTCCCTGTCCGCCCAGGAATATGGGCCGCTCACGGAGCATCACCCCACGGGGGACGTCTCCGATCAGGGATGCCGTAGCCTTGTCCTGCTGGGGGGTGTAATTGAAGTGGACGTAGCCGCTTCCGACTTCACTGTGATTTTTCGAATCGGTTCCCCCGGCCATGAGGCAGTCGCAGAAATTGATCAGGCTCCCCAGGGTTACGTAGGGAAACAGAATCGTTTGCTTCAACCCGACCGTATGGCCGGCCTTGGCCTCTTCTTCCAGAAGACATCCCTCCCGGACGTGGGCGCCGCTTTCCATGGAGCTTCCTTCGAGGAAAACCGACGACCGGAAAAAGCCCGCCTTGAGTTCGCAGCCGGGCCCCAGTTGACAGTTCTCGATGGTGACAGGCCCTTCGTAACCCAGTTTCACGCCGGAGCAAATGACCGTGTCGGGGCCGTAAATCTTCGTTCCCGGATACAGAACGACCCCGTCTCCGGAAATACATCCCGGGGACACGTCTTTCCCGATCTCGACAGAAAAAGGTTGGGGAATGGCCACGCCCTTTGCCAGGAGCAACTCTATGGACTTGGATAGATTCATGATAAATTTCAAGCGGCCGTGTTCGGGCGGGCGAGATGATGGTGCCCGGCGGTCATCTGTTCCTTCGTTCGTTCCAAAGGGCTAGGCTTCCCGGCCATTCATCCCCAGTTTGATCATTTTTTTCTGGAAAGTGTTACGGTTAATTCCGAGATAAGTCGCAGCGGTGCTTTTGACCTGTCCCGAGCGGTTCAGGGCTATTTTGAACAGGCTTCGGTCCACGATCGACATCACCTCGTCGTAAAGGGTGCTCTTTCCGTTTCCCTTTGAATCGAGGAGGGTCAGGACATTTTCCAGGTCTTTTCTCAGAATGTCTTCGATGATGGACCTGGTTGAGTCTTCCTCTTTGTTTATGTTCACAGCTTTTTCCATGATTTCCTTCCCTGTCTTTTTGTCCTTTCCGGCTATAACACGTCCTAAATTCAGTTTGTTAAATAATGTGCAACAGCTTCATAACGATCAGAGCGGTTATCGAAATAACGGCGATCCAGATGGAAAGAACATCGCCACGATAGACCGGAGGATCTTCCAACCGCTGTCGGACCTCCGCTTCCACCCTGTCGGACGGAAGACGATCGATGATATCATGGACAAGGCCGATGAAATTTCCATAAGCATTGGAAAGGATATAAAAACCCTTTCGGGTGGTCAGTAACAGGTAACATTTGCGGCGGACGGTCAGCACCCCCACCTGATGGATGTTTTCCCAGGGAATTTCCCGGCTCCGGAAAAATTTTCTGATGATCAGTTTATCGGTGCCGACCTTGACCTCGCGATAGGAAATCTCAAAAAAAACCGGTAAAGCGGCACAGAGAAGAATGATCAGCACGATCGTCTCAATGGAAGAACGGGCCGAAAAAAAAGACAAAAGCAGCAGGATAACCAGAAGGCATACGGCCATGCCAAAAGGAATCAAAAAGGATTGCTTGATCTTATAACGATGAGAATCCATGATCTTACATTGGGTTGGGGATGGGGAATATCAGGTTTTTCTTTCGAAAAGACCACTCTTGCCGCCCGATTTCCTTACCAGCATAATATCCGTTAAAACCATTTCCTTGTCGACGGCCTTGCACATGTCGTAAATTGTAAGGGCTGCCACGCTGACCGCCGTTAGGGCCTCCATCTCCACGCCCGTTCTTCCCACGAGCCTGGCCTGACCTTCGATGAACACTTCCCCCGTTTCAGGTTTGATGTCGAAACGGATTTCGACATGGGTCAATTCCAGGGGATGGCACATGGGAATCAGCTCGCCTGTTTTTTTCGCCGCCATGATCCCGGCGATGCGGGCGACACCGAAGACATCTCCTTTCGCCATACCCCCTTCCTGAATCAGGGCGAGCGTGCGGGGCGACATGACGACTCTGCCCGTGGCCGTTGCTTCCCTCAGGGACGGCTCCTTGACCGTCACATCGACCATTCGGGCCTGTCCCTTTTCGTCCAGATGAGATAAGGTTTGATTCACGTGATGCTCCGCCTCCCAGGAAGGTTCTTCGCTTCCGAAAAGATAAACGCACAGTTAGTAACACAGGCCTCAACGGCCGTCAAGAACAGGTTTTTAAAGAGATGCCATAAAAAGCAGAATTTATTTTACAGATTCTTAACATACCGTAATCATTGTCTGTATCATGAAGGCGGCCGCTTGCAGGGAGACGGTTAAGGGATGTGCGGGATTGAATAATCGAATCAGGATACAGCGAGAAACGTCTTGCCTGATCAGGGATACTGTTATAGGTAATTCCCGGATAGGGATTATCCGC
>CAZIPU010000132.1:0-6481 GCA_964541005.1 uncultured Syntrophales bacterium
CCAGCGGCATGTGCCAGGTATACGTCCCCCACACCACGGCTGGGATCACGATCAACGAAAATGCCGATCCCGATGTTCCCCGGGATATTCTGGCTACCCTGGAAAGACTGGTGCCCCTCCACGGAAACTACCGTCACAGCGAGGGAAATTCCGATGCCCATGTGAAGGCATCCCTCATGGGCTCTTCCCAGACGGTTTTCTTCGAAAACGGAACCCTCGTTCTGGGCACATGGCAATCCCTCTTCTTCTGCGAATTCGACGGCCCGCGAACCCGGTCAGTCTATGTTCAGGTCACACCGGGAAGCTGAAAATCAATAAAACCGGAAGAGGGCGAACCCCTCTCCCGGTTTTATAACCAATTGACCGAATTTTTCTTAAATTCACTCCGTCTTGATCGCAATCTTCTTACCGGCGGTCTTGGCCTTCGCCGTCTTCGGCAAAACAATCGTCAGCACACCATTTTTAAAGGTTGCCTCCACTTTCTTCGAATCGACCTCCGACGGCAGGGGAATGACCCGATGGAAGGCGCCGTAAGTCCGTTCAAGGTGATAGTAATTCTTTTCCTTGTCTTCCTTTTCCTCTTTTTTCTCTCCCCTGATCGTCAGCGTATCCTCGGTCAGGAGAACGTCGATGTCCTTTTCTTCCATACCTGGAAGTTCCGCCTTGACGACGATATCCGTGTCACCTTCCTTGACATCGATCGACGGACTAAACGCCCCGAAAGATTCATCAACGGAACCGGGCACCGACAGGTTAAATCCACGGAAGAAGTCGTCGAACATATCGTTCATGCGCTGCTGGAAGGAATCAAGCAAGTTGTCCCTTCCCCTTGCCGGCACCGGGGTGCCCTTCCATAAAGAAGGCATAAGATTTTTCTTCGCCATAACCTATCCTCCTTTCCATCCTTGCTTCCGAGTTATGCGGCTTTGATGGCAATTTTTCTCGCCTTTACCTTCTCCGCCTTATGCAGGGTCAAACGGAGAACACCGTTTTTGACGGTCGCTTCGATCTTTTCCTTATCCACTTCATCGGAAATCGTAAACGCCCTCTGGTAATCGCCGACATCGTATTCCGCATAGGCAATGGAGTAATCCTTGAACGACAGGGGCTCCGCCGTTCCCGAAATGGTCAGAATGTTTTTGTCAAGCACCACATCGACCGATTTTTCGTCAACACCCGGCATATCGGCAATCAGAATGATCGCCTCCTTCGTTTCGTATATATCGACTTTGGGTACATAGACCCTGCTGTTTCGGGTTCGTTCCGTTTCCACCGGCGCCTGAACCGACTGTTTCTGTAATTCTTTCGTCTCCTTAGACATATGGATAAACCCTCCTTTCCTATTCTGCCTGAATCGCCACTTTCTTCGGCTTGTCCTCCTCGGCTCTCGGAAGACTGATCCGCAGGATTCCCTTCTCATATTTTGCCTCAACCTTGTCGGCATTCACATGGAAGGGCAGTTGCAGAATCCGGTTGAACCGTCCGTAACTCCGTTCCTGACGATGATAACTTTCTCCTTCCTTCAGGATCTCGGGCTCCACCTTACCGCCGATTGTGAGCGTATCGCCGATGACCGAAATTTCGAAAGTCGATGGATCTATTCCCGGAATTTCAGCCGTCACGATCGCATCCTGCTCGCCGGACCAGACATTGATCGGCGGATACTCATGACCAATCTGGGGATCGACGGTAGAGAACAGCCGGTTCATTTCGCTTTGAAGGCGCTGCATTTCTCTAAATGGATCCGTAACCCTGCCAAATCTCCATACTGTGGGTCCAAACATAACGCATACCTCCTTGATAAAAGTTGATTAGATTTTATTCCGGCCGGAACGCACGGGCACACCTGGCCGAAAAATTGTAACATGCCAGAATACTTAAATATATCCTCACGAGCTGTAATATATTCACCGAATATTTCTTGTCAAGGCAACCGGACGGATCGACGAAAAAATTTTTTCCGGTACCGGAGACGGCTTTTCCCGGGGGATAAAATAGAAACAAACGAGATGCACAAAAGCCAGGGGGCATTTTCACAGCGCACCCTTCTGTGCTTCTATGATGATGAATTTGGAAAGGGGCGTTTTTTATAGAGCCGCCCCGTTACGGGCCTTCATCAGGATATCCATCATGTCCCGGTGAATCCTCCCGTTCGAAGCAAGGACATGAGGTGCATCCAGGAAGAAAGGTCTGCCGGAAAGAGACGTCACACAGCCTCCCGCCTCTTCGACAAGCAGCCAGGCAGCCGCCGTGTCCCAGGGCATCAACTTCAATTCCCAAAAACCGTCAAACCGGCCGGCGGCAACATAGGCCATATCGAGGGCGGCCGCGCCGGCCCGCCTGATCGCCTGGACATTAACGGCCATCAGGTTGAAGTGATCCAGGTTATTCTCTTCGCTGTCTCTCACATCATAGGGGAACCCCGTGGCCAGCAGACTTTTCGACAAATCTTCCGTGTCGGATACGCGAATTTTCCGCCCATTCAGAAAAGCACCGGCTCCCTTTTCAGCGGAAAACATTTCATCCAGCATGGGATTATAGACTGCGCCGCAACAGATCTCCCCCTGCTTTTCGAGGGCAACGGAAACGCAAAAAACCGGGTATCCATGGGCATAATTCGTCGTTCCATCCAGAGGGTCGATAATCCACCGGAATGCTGATCCCGTAGCAATGCCCTTCGATTCCTCCGTGAGAATGTCATGATTCGGGTACATTTCCCGAATTTTCGAAATAATCAGCTCTTCAGAGGCACGATCAGCCTCGGTAACCAGATTAATCAGCCCCTTGTACTCAATGGTATGGGGTTGATGGAATTTATCCTTCAGCAACGCACCCGCCTCGCTGGCGATGCCGATAACGGATTCAAGGTAAGTCGTCATAATGGTCTCCCAAACAGGTTCAACAGTGTTGCTTGTCCTTCTATACATAACCAGGGCGCAAAAATCATTCTTAAAATTCCCCAAAATGATTTATCGCATACTGCCGTTTATCTTTTTATTGCAGATCCCTGAGTTTGATGATAAAAAACTGCGTGTTTTCAAAGGCTATGGAAATCGAATCCTGCAACGTAGTTCGTCTCATGGATAACAAGGGGGGAAAGATCCATCAGAGAAAAGATGACAAATCCGGACCCAAATAATCTTTCGGGAGAATCCTGTCCGCCTCATCAGGGAGAAGATTCCTCTGATTTAGCGGCCCTCAGGGAGAAAAAGGGGCTCAGTTTGTCCGATGTCTTTGCCAAGACCCGGATCAGCACAAAAAATCTGGCCGCGCTGGAGCGAAATGATTTTGCCGCGCTCCCTCCGGGGATCTACACAAAAGCCTTTATCAGGCAATACGCGGAACTGCTTGGAATCGATCCACAGCCTATTCTCTTAAGATATGCAACCTATGTGAAGTCCCTGGAAGATCCCCAGCCGATCCGAAAAAAAGAAGAGCGGGAAGCATCCACTCAAACAAGGATCTCGGTGAAGAAACTTGCCGTAGGGTTGACTTTTCTTGCCATCGTAATTTCCCTGGCCCTCTTCATTTATAGCCGAAACCAAAGCCAACCGGAACAAATTTCAAACGGAAACGCTCCCCGGAATGTCGAGGTACAAGCACTCCCGTCCGATGCAACGAGTCCCGCATCAGCCAGTTCGTCCATGGGGCCGGACGTTTCTACCCCAGTCCCTGCAACCGTAGAATCTTCATCACCGAGCACGGCAACATCGCCTGTACCGGAAAGCTCCGTCCTACCACCGTCACAGACCGACAATATGCCTGCCATCACGGAAACCGGTTCACAGAAATTGACCATCATCGCCCGGGAAACGTCCTGGATCGGCATCCGAATCGATCAGCAGGCAGGACAGCAGGTATTGTTGCACCCGGCCGATACCGTCACGTATACGGGAAACCTGTTCCACCTGGATATCGGCAATGCCGGGGGCGTGGATGTTTTTCTTGCCGATAAACCCCTCCCCCCCTTCGGGGATCGCGGTCAGGTTGTCCATGTGACCTTACCTTGAGAAGCCTGCCGATCTTAACAATATCTTTTGACATTCTTCTCTCTATGATCTAAGCTTCCCCAACACAAAGGCCCTTTTGCTTTGCACGATCACGCTGAAACGTGAGACGTGAATTTTAATCGAAAAAAGAGGTGTTTACCATGTTTGGAATCGGTATGCCGGAATTACTGGTGATTCTTGTGATCATATTGATCATTTTCGGAGCAGGAAAGCTCCCTGAAATTGGTAATGCCCTTGGCAAGGGCATCAAGAATTTCAAAAAAGCCACCCGGGAACCGGAAGACATCGATGTCACGCCGGAGTCGAAAAAAATCAACGGTGAAGAAAAGAAGTAAATCAGGGTTTTCTAAAACGGAACATCATCGTCAGGCAGCGGTTCCCCCATACCATAGGCCGGCATGGGTTCATCCATGACCGCTTCCTGGCCTCTGCTCTGCCCCTTGCCGTCCAGCATCTTCATGTTGGCGGCAACGATCTCCGTCATGGAACGCTTATTGCCTTCCTTGTCATCCCATGTATTGGTCTGCAGCCGTCCTTCAATAAAAACGAGCTTGCCTTTGGCAAGATAATTACCGCAAATTTCCGCCAGCTTACCGAAAGTAACGATTCGATGCCATTCCGTTTTTTGCAGTCGCTCCCCGTTTTTATCCTTCCGAATCTCATCCGTGGCAATCCGGAAATTAACGACCATGGTTCCATCCGGCGTGTAACGAACTTCGGGGTCCGCCCCCAGCCTGCCGATTAAGATAACCTTGTTAACCATAGCACCCCCTGATTTCAATTTTTTTCAACCTTAGTAAAATTATCCGGAAATGGCAATATGAATATCCATAACCCACGTTAGAATTGCCGCTTCTCCGGAATCTTTCACACTTTGAGTCCTTCACCAAAAAAGATACGGCGCACGGAATCCGCGCGCCGTATACCTCAGGCGGAGATGAAGAACTGCGCCCCTTCGGTCTTACTTGTCCTGCAAAACGATGATCCGGATTGATCGTTTTCTTATTATTGCCCCCAAGGCGAGGAAAACCGGATGCGGAACAGAAAGAGGGGGCAGGGAGCTCAGGTGGATTATCGCCACCGGAGCTCCCGGTTGATAAGGATCACAAATAAGAAAGATCTAATCCTTCATGCCTAATGACCAAAACGCTGGAGGTATTTCGTCGAAAAACGCTCGGGCGTGAATCCGACGTTGAACTTCCGGTGAGTCAGGTCGATGTGCCAGGGTGACGCATGGTCGGCCTGATGGTCGTAGGTGTAGAAATCCGTCTCGAAATGAGACATCAGGTCCATGACCTTTCCGTCGCCATATCCGTAGAAATAGTTCTGCGTCGTTTTCCAGAGTTTACCCTGCTGGTCATAAGCATCGGCCAGACCGCTCTTCCAGGAGCCGCCCATGGTCCAGAGAACCTTCTTACTGTAGACGCTGCAGTCATTCTTGGTTTTCGGCGTTGCCTCGATTACATAAACATTCGGCCACAACCGCCAGTTCATGCGGGGAAATTTCTCTCCCACCGTGGTCGGATGACGCCGCTGGGCGCTTTTGTTTTCCGTGATGTAGTCACAGGAGAACAGGGTCGTCAGCTTCGGCTGAATATCGATGAGTTTCCAGTTCCACCGGGCAACGGGGACATCCAGAGTCCGGAAGTCACCGATGGAGGAGTCGGAACCGACAAAGGCATCGAAGCGCTGACCGCTGGTCAGACGGCGCACCCGCCTCATGGCCGGAATATAGGCAAAAGCATCGTCCAATTTATTCTGATCGTTGTAACGGTATGTCAGATTTCCGAATCCCTGAAGATCGGCCGGCGCCTGAACATAAACCAGTTCCTTGAAGAAGATGTCCTGGGCCTTGGAATCATAGGTCGGCTTGGGGGAAAGGATTTCCCGGCTGGTCAGAAAAATACGGTCCCAGGTCATTTCAACCGTTCTTTCCCGGGTACCGTTGGCTCCGATGAAAAACATGTTGACCCCGTCATGGGTAAAATCATCCCCGTCATACACATGAACCTGGTTGTACCAGGCCTTGACACCCGCCTGGGGATCCTTCTCGTCAACCGTAAAGAAGGGCTCGCCGCCGACCCACCAGTTGCCGTCCTTGGTTCTCAGGTTTCCATCGGGAGAAATCATGGCCTTCCCTGCATTGGCTTTGGTCACCGCGCCATAGGCTTTCGGAACCGGCCAGGGCTTGTAGTCCGCAATGACCATCTCCATGCCCCTCTTCACCATGCTGTAAATACCGGGGCTGGTCAGTTTGATGAGCTCGTTTTTCACGCTGTCGACATTATTTTTGTTGATAACCATGCCTACCTTGATCTTGCCGTTGGAAAGCCTTTCCACTTCACTTGCGGGGATTTTCATCGGCATCCCGGTGAAATCGAACTTGTCCGGGTTCTGCTCGATCCCGACATATCCCGGCACCTTGGCCTGCTGGTCCGTCAGGGCAAACGCCGGTACCGCGCCGGATACCG
>CAZIPU010000133.1:0-6460 GCA_964541005.1 uncultured Syntrophales bacterium
GTCTGGTCTTTCCCTATGCCTTTTCCCGCCAGGCCGTGGCGGATGTGCAGAAAACAATGTCCGTATCGTGCGTTCTGGCCGACGGTCCCGGGGATTTTCCTGCGGGAACGGACATCATTTTCCCGGACATGCTCGATCGGAACGATCTTCAACCCGAAGAGTTCATCGACGCCGATGAACCTTTTCTGATGCTCTTTACCGGCGGGTCGACCGGAACGCCGAAGGTCTGGGCCAAGACGCCGCGGAACATGATCGAAGAAGCCCGGTACATGTGCACGGCATTCGGAATCAAAGGGGAAGACATTTTCCTGGCAACGGTCCCGCCCCAGCATATTTACGGCCTTCTCTTTTCCGTCCTGGTTCCCCTGATCGTTTCCGCCCGCGTTCTGGATGGCATTTACGTCTTCCCACGGGAAATTCTGAAGATGGCTGCGGAATCGAAAGCAACCATTCTGATCAGCGTCCCCGCCTGTTACCGGGTTTTAAAAGGGGATTTCCTGGAGAGGCATCATCTCCGCCTGGCATTTTCATCCGCCGGAGCCCTGGATGCCGCAGATGCGGATTACTTCCGGGAGAAAACGGATCTGGATATTAACGAAATTTACGGATCGACCGAAACGGGAGGTGTCGCCACCAGGCGCCGCGGCCGGGATGGAGACACACTGACGGCCCTCGATCCCGTCGAATGGCAGATTGCGGACGGACGCCTGGAGGTCCGGTCTCCCTTTATTTCGCCTTCCTTACCGCGCAACGAGGCCGGATTTTTCGTGACCGCCGACCGTGCCGATGAAGTCGGCACGGGTCGCTTTGTACTCCGGGGAAGGGCCGACGATGTGGTCAAAATCGGCGGGAAACGCGTCGATCTCGTCGAAATCCAGGAAAAAATAAAAAAAATCCCCGGCATAAAGGATGCGTTGGTGGTCCTTCTGCCCCGGACGAAGGGTCGCCCGACCGATCTCGCCGCCCTGGTGGTGACGGACGCCGACCCGGCGGAATTACGGCGGGAACTGGGGACCATGGTGGAACCCTATGCCATGCCCCGGCGGTTCGTGTTGGTGGAACGGATCCCCATGACGCCGACGGGCAAGGTCGACCGGGGGGCAATCGAGAAAATTCTCCAGCCGGAAAAGTCCTGATCGCGGCAAATATATCGGGAAGCGGCCGGCGGGTAAGAACAGAACTTTTATACAGATCGAAACCATTGAATAAATGTGTTATAAAATGATTCCGGCCGCACTTTAGCGGCTCACTTGCAAAGGAGGTACGGAACATGCCGTTTCAGGCTTACATGAAGGTTTGTTTCAGCGATATCGATAATGCGGGGATCGTTTACTATCCCCGCTTTGTTCACTATTTCCATGTCGCCTTGGAAGATTTCTTCTGCACGGAGCTTGGCGTTGATTACGCAACGCTTATCCGGCAGCATCGCATCGGTTTCCCGACGGTGCACCTGGAAGCGGATTTTCGAAGGAAATTGCGCTACGGCGATCACCTCACTGTGGAAGTCCGGGTGCTCAAAATAGGCAACACGTCGATTACCTGGGGTTACAAGGTTTACCGGGCCAAGGAACCGGAGCAGGTGGTTACGGAAGGACAGAACATCACCGTCTGCATGAATATGGACACATACGAAAAACAGGATTTGCCTGCCTGGCTCAGGACACTGCTGGAGAATTACCAGGAGAAATGCCATCTCCTGGAAAGCGCAGCCAATGCCCCCTGCTGCTCAAAAACCTGATGAGCGGTCAGCGGTAAAAGCGGGATTAGAATCAGCGGTCCGCGGCAGCCCCCCCTCGTCATGATTTTACTTCCTGTATTCGGCCTCGACGGCAATGGAAATGCCGCCGCGGACGGCAAAATCTGCCGTGACCTTGCAGAAACGGGGTTCCAGAACGGCCACCACATCGTCAAGAATCACATTCGTCAGGTGCTCATGAAAGGAACCCTCGTTACGGAAGGACCAGAGGTAGAGCTTCAGGGACTTTGATTCGAGGATCTTCCGGTCCGGGACATAACGGATTGAAATCTTGGCAAAATCTGGCTGACCGGTGAGAGGACACAGGGTCGTAAACTCCTCCGTTTCCATGGTTACCGTATAGTCGCGTTCGGGATGGTGGTTGGGAAAAGTTTCCAGTTTCCTGATCGGGGCGGTTTCTTTTCCCAGCAGGGTGAGGCCTTCTAGGTCCGAGGCTTGCGTTGTTTTTCCCATGATCATCCCCCTTCTCCTGTTGTGATCGGATTCTCCTCCTGGAAGCGACGGCAATCCAGAACCAAATCCCTTCGGAAAGATTTCTTCCCGTTGTTTGCTCCTTTGTTCCCGTGGGGATATAGCAGAAAAAGCGGTTTCAATAAATGAATATTTCCATCGCCGAACGAAGATAAAAAAGCAAAAACAGGCGCTGACGGCCTCTTCCGGCCGCCGTCGGGAAAAGAGAGATTTTCTTTTGTAGAAATCCTTGTTTAACCGCTGCCGATGGAGTATATACGCCCCCAAAATGACTTATTTCCAACAAGGAGAACCCCATGAGCGATTCATCAAATCTTCAGGATAAATACATCAATACCATCCGCTTTCTGGCGGCCGATGCCATCGAGAAGGCAAAATCCGGTCACCCCGGGATGCCCATGGGGGCGGCCGCAATGGCCTACACCCTGTGGATGCGTCATCTGAAACATAATCCCGTCAACCCCAAATGGCCGGACCGGGATCGCTTCGTCCTGTCGGCAGGGCATGCCTCCATGCTCCTGTATACCCTTCTGCACCTGACGGGTTACGACCTGAGTCTGGACGACATTAAAGCCTTCCGCCAGTGGGGAAGCAAAACTCCGGGACATCCGGAATACCCTCATACACCGGGCGCGGAGGTGACGACGGGTCCTCTCGGACAGGGGATCAGCAACGCCGTCGGCATGGCCGTCGCGGAAGCGCATCTGGCAGCGAAATTCAATCGTCCCGGATGTGCCATCGTCGATCACTACACTTATGCGATTGCGTCTGACGGCGACCTCATGGAAGGCGTCGCCGCGGAGGCCTGCGCCCTGGCGGGGCATCTGGGCCTGGGCAAACTGATCGTTTTATACGATAACAACCTTGTTTCTCTCGCGGGATCGACCACCCTGACTTTTACGGAAGATCGCCAGGCACGCTTTGCGGCCTGCGGTTGGCAGGTACTGCACGTCGATGAGGGGAACAACGTCGAGGCAATCGACACCGCGATCCAGGCAGCCCAAAACGACCTGAGCCGTCCATCCTTTATCTCCGTATGCACGACCATCGGTTGCGGCGCTCCTTCCAAGGAAGGGACACCGGACGCCCACGGGTCTCCCCTGGGCCAGGAAGAGCTGTCGGCGGCAAAGGCCCGGCTCGGCTGGCCCGCCGAACCGGTCTTCTACATTCCCGAAGAGGCCCTCACCCACTACCGTGCTTCCCTGGCCAAAGGCGCTGTTTCGCAGTCGGCGTGGGAAAAGATGTTTGAAGCCTACCGGGTATCCTTCCCCGATGCAGCCGCTGAATTCGAGCGGATGATGGAGGGCGACCTCCCCGCGAATTGGGAGTCGGCCCTGCCCGTTTATGGCCCGGATTCGAAACCCGCGGCGACACGGAAAACTGGCGAGATGGTCATGCAGGCCCTGGCAAAGGTCTTGCCGGAACTGGTCGGCGGTTCCGCGGATCTGAATCCTTCAACCTTCACCTGGCTGAAGGGCTGCGGTGATTTCCAGCGGCCCGATCTTCCCCGGGAGGGGGTTCAGGGCGCCGTCGGCGGGGAATGGGGATACGGCGGACGAAACATCCATTTCGGTGTCCGGGAACATGCCATGGGGTCCATTGCAGTCGGGATGGCCCTGCACGGCGGATTGATCCCCTATACGGCAACGTTTTTCACCTTCGCCGACTACATGCGCCCCCCCATCAGGCTGGCCGCCCTCATGGGACTGCGGGTGATCTTTGTCTTCACCCATGACAGTATCGGCCTGGGCGAAGACGGCCCCACCCACCAGCCCGTGGAACATCTGATGAGTCTGCGGGTCGTACCGAATCTGACGGTGATCCGCCCCGCCGACGCGGCGGAGACCGCCGAAGCCTGGCGGGCGGCCCTGCTGAACACGGCCGGTCCCACAGCGCTGGTGCTCACCCGCCAGAACGTATCCGCCCTGAATCGGGACATGCTCGCGCCGGCGGAGGGCCTGCGGCGGGGAGGATACATCCTGAAAGAAGCCGAAGGGGGAAATCCGGACATTATCCTCATCGGAACGGGTTCGGAAGTGGAAATCGTCCTTAAGGCTGCGGAGAAGTTGACCGCCGACGGGAGGCGGGTCCGTGTCGTCTCGATGCCCAGTTGGGAGCTCTTCGACAGACAACCGGCGGCGTACCGGCAAGAGGTGCTGCCCCCGGACGTGAAAGCCCGGGTGGCGGTCGAGGCGGGTATCAGGCTGGGATGGGAGCATTACGTCGGAACGGAAGGAAAAATTGTCGGCATGAACTCCTTCGGCGCCAGTGCGCCGGCCACGGTTCTCTTCGACAAGTTCGGGATCACGGTGGAAGCCGTCGTCGCGGAGGCCAAAGCACTTCTCATATAAGCCGAGGCCGCAAAAAGCATGCATTCCGCTCCCCTGGTTCCCTCCCATGGGAGCAGGAACGTCTTCTTCTCACGACAGCATCACCCCGGCAAGAGCCCTTGAAAACAGACCGCCGGGTGTTCCCTGATGCGTTTATCGGCGGTTTGTTCCCTTAACGTCATTCCCAATAACAACAGGATTTCCGCTTCCCCCCGCACAACGCACGAAAGCTTCTGTATCACATCTGATTCATTGCAGATTTATATGATTTGAAAAATTTTGGTTGACCCTCCAGCACAGAACCGTTTATATACGTACCGTTATAAACGGTTGATGGAAAAAGGATTCCCCTGGCCGGGTATATGCGACATCATCGGGGATCAGGGGAAATCGGGAACTGCAGGATTGTTTTACGGCACATCACTTAAAATGAACCGAAAGGAGAACAAAATGAAAAAAACATTCATAGCCTTTTTGCTCTGCGGTTTACTGGCGGCTGGTTGCGCCGGACCTCAAACAAAAACGCAAAAGGGCGCCGTTTACGGGGCAGCCGGCGGAGCCGTTGCCGGCGCGGTTGCGGGACAGGTAATCGGTCGTGATACGAAGGGCACCCTTATCGGTGCAGCCATCGGCGCGGCCGTGGGAGGACTCGGCGGTGCCGCCGTCGGCAAAATGATGGACAATCAGGAAAAAGACATGCGTGACGCATTGGCTACCTCAGAGGCCGCCTCTGTTTCAAGGGATGGGAACCTCCTGGCGGTAACATTCAAGGGGGATGTCACCTTCGATACCAATTCCACTGTTGTAAGGCCTGGACTTCAATCCGAAATCACCCGGGTTGCAGGTATTCTGAAGCAATATCCTGAAACGTACATCCGTGTGGAAGGCCATACGGACAGCGTGGGTTCCGCCCAGTACAATCAGGATCTTTCGACCCGACGCGCCAACGCCGTCAAAACTTTGCTCGTCCAGCAGGGCGTGGCCGAAAGTCGCATGGAAGTCGTCGGGTTTGGAGAGACCATGCCTGTAGCGACCAATGACACCGAGGCCGGTCGTCAAATGAACAGGCGGGTTGAGATCAAGATCGTACCGACTGCGCAATAACGAATCGACGATCTTCCTTATTCTTGAATGAACGGGACCGAAGCAAAGTCCAGGGCAGGGTGGACGGAGACCACCCTGCCCTCTTATCCGTTTGGGCAAGATGGCGACAGGTTCTCCATCACCATCAATATTTTGATGGCTTTTTCTTACTTTCCCCTTACCTTACCGGTTTCATTGTCCCGATGACATCTCTTTGAAATAGAATGTCGGCACACCTTTCACTTACTTTTACGATCGCTCCGGCATGGTGCCTTTTCCATGCTTGTTTTCGTCTCGTTGCCGTATTACCTTACCGGGGGCGCTTCGCGGGACAGTCCGGTATGCGTGAACCGGGATGAATGAACCGACGAGGACAAGGCAACAAAATCAGAGTCTGCATCGATGAACGACAACCCACTGAAAAGTCTGAAGAATATTTTCGGTTACGAAACCTACCGGCCTCAGCAGCAGGAAATTATCGAAGGTCTCATCCACGGTGAGGACGCCTTTGTCCTCATGCCGACGGGAGGCGGGAAATCCCTGTGTTTTCAAATCCCTGCCCTCCATCGGCCGGGTGTCGGGATTGTCGTTTCCCCGCTCATTTCCCTGATGAAGGACCAGGTCGATGCGCTTCAGGCCTGCGGGGTAAAGGCGGCTTTTTACAATTCCTCCCTGAAGAGCAGCGAGGCCCGCCGGGTCCTGGCAATGCTCCATGGTGAAGAACTGGATCTGCTCTACATCGCCCCGGAAAGATTGACCGGCGAGGAGTTCCTCCGGCGCCTTAAGGACATCCCCATCGCCCTTTTCGCCATCGACGAGG
>CAZIPU010000134.1:0-6456 GCA_964541005.1 uncultured Syntrophales bacterium
AATGGTCAATGTTTATGGGATGGTATTGCCAGATCAGTTTTTTTTCGGTTTTCATCTCAATGTCCTTGAAAAAATGAGCCCGGTTTTACGGATGATGGTTTGGAAAAAGCCATTTTCGACATTTTTGTCGAATCTTCTAATAAAGACGTTGTAATTTCAAGTCTCTGAATTAACGATCATTTTCATTTCAGCAGAAAATAATTCGACAATTTTTGTCTTTCCGGGCCGATATTGAAAAAATAAGATGCTTGTTATATCGGCATGTTACGGGTTAAAAGAAAATTGGCATATTAGCTGCAATAAAAAAGCCAACAAGGATAAAAACTCGGCAACAGACAAGGGGCATGTTGAGCCGATAGACGATCCAAAACCGGGAAGGGTGAAAGGCCCTCCATCCTCTCTAACCTCGGGGAGGCTCCCAAGCCTCCCCCTTCCTCCTTTACCCAGGAACTTTTTCCCACGTAAGTCTTTCCGGGATCGTTTTGTATGGTGCCGGGTGTCTTTGAATTCGCACTTAAACACCCGTTCGTCCTCAATGCCCGGATGGAATGTCATGGGAACCCGAAGTCGTCGGTTCAACCTCCTGAAGGTGTGTAAATAGCCGGTTAAACGGATCAAACCGTCCATATCATCCCTGCCGGCGACCGTCAACGTCAACCTCGATGCCGGACAATTGAAGGATGCGGTGCCCATCGGGATATCTCCCCGTTGGGGGAGTATGTAAAAACGCTTCCCTTAAAACAGGGATTCCATCAATTGCCGAAGGTTGCCGATTGGGATCAGGTTTATTTTCTGCGATGAGGGCAGGTTACCCTTCCGGATTTGGGGTAATATGCAACGGGTAAACCCCATGCGGGCCGCTTCCTTCACCCTCTCTTCGATCTGGGAAACCCTCCGGATTTCACCCGTGAGTCCCACTTCGCCCAGCACAACCGTCTGCGGATTGATCGGCCGGTCCAGAAAACTGGAAAGGATGGCTGAAACCACCCCCAGATCGACGGCAGGTTCATCGACCTTGATCCCGCCGGTCACATTGAGGAAAATATCGTGTCCGCAGATGTTTTTCCCCCAGACTTTGTCCATGACGGACGTCAGCAGGGAGACCCGGTTATGATCGACACCGATGGCCGTTCGCCGGGGTGTCCCGAAGAGGTTGGTCCCGACCAGGCTCTGGATCTCGATCAGGATGGGCCTGGTTCCTTCGATGCTCGGAACGACGACGGAGCCGACCGTCCCGTCCGGCCTTTCGTTGAGGAAAAAGGACGAGGGATTCAATACCTCCTTCAGACCGCTGTCTCCCATTTCGAAAACACCGACCTCGTTGGTTGGACCATAGCGGTTTTTAATGGCCCGGATGATGCGGTAGGGATGTCCCGAATCACCTTCAAAGTAGAGGACCGTATCCACCATGTGTTCCAGGATCTTGGGGCCCGCGATGGCACCGTCTTTGGTGACGTGACCGATGATGAAAACGGGAACCCCGGTTTTTTTGGCCAGAAGCACAAACTGCTGCGCCCCTTCCCGGACCTGTCCGACGCTTCCCGGAGCGGAGGAAAGACCGGATGTATAGGTCGTCTGGATGGAATCGATCACAAGAATTTCGGGTTGAATATCCCGGACATGCTGGAGGATTTTCTCGATGGATATTTCCGTGAGGACGAGCAGATTCCCGGATAGTGCGGCAACACGCTGTCCCCGCAGGCGAATCTGTTTCGCCGATTCTTCCCCCGAAATATAGAGCACTTTGCTGCCCCGGACGGCCAGGTTCTGAAGCACCTGCAGAAGCAGGGTCGATTTGCCGATGCCGGGTTCCCCGCCGACCAGGATGACGGAGCCTTTGACGATTCCGCCGCCCAGGACCCGGTCCACTTCTTCGATCCCGGTTTCAATACGGTCTCCTTCTTCTGCGGCGATCTCATTAATGGGCAGGGGGGGGGTATTGAAGGAAAGCTCGGCTTCCCGTTCCGAAACGGGTACCGGTTCTTCTTCCTCGACGAATCGGTTCCATGTGCCGCAGGCGGGGCACCTGCCAAGCCACTTGGCTGACTGGTAGCCGCAATCCTGACAGAAAAAGGCGGTTTTGACCGGTTTCATGTTCAAGTCTCCATACAGGCCGTTTTTGCGATCTCAGACGGTCGATAACATACGTTTTGGCAGGTAATTCGTCAATATGAAAAAGGTTATCAAAATATCTTGAGTAATACCCGTATAACTGATATAGAAACCCGCTGTTTCAAAATCATAGAGGAGAGGACAAGAGGTATGTACAATCCAAATTTCAGTTCCGGTCCTTGCAGCAAGAGGCCGCAGTGGTCTCTCGACGCCCTGAAGGATGCGGCAGTGGGACGTTCCCACCGGTCGAATCTGGGTAAAGAGAAACTGTCCAAAGCAATTGAAGAAACAAAAGCCGTACTGGGAATTCCCGAGAGTTATCTCGTCGGTATTCTTCCCGGTTCAGATACAGGAGCATTTGAAGGGGCCATGTGGAGTCTGCTTGGCCCCAAAGCAGTGTCAGTTCTGGTGTGGGAGAGCTTCAGCGAAGGCTGGGCCACCGATATCAACAAGCAGTTGAAATTGAACGCGACGGTCCTGAAGGCCGATTACGGCAAAATTCCGGACCTGAAAGCCATCGACTGGACAAACGATGTGGTGTTCGTGGCGAACGGTACGACCAGCGGGGTGAAAATTCCCGACTGGAACTGGATTCCCGACAACCGGGAAGGCCTGACCCTGTGCGACGCGACCAGCGCGGTTTTTGCCATGGATGTGGATTGGTCCAAGGTGGATGCCCTGACCTTCTCCTGGCAGAAATGTCTGGGCGGGGAAGGTGCCCATGGTATTCTGGTGCTGAGCCCCCGGGCCTGCGACCGGATTGCATCTTACGATCCCCCATGGCCCATGCCCAAGATTTTCCGCATGAAAAAGGCCGGCAAGGTTGACAATGCCATTTTTGTAGGGGACACCATCAATACGCCCTCGATGATCTGCGTGGAGGATTATCTCGATGCCCTCCAGTGGGCAAAGAATATCGGTCTGAAAGGCTTGATTGAAAGAAGCAAAAACAACCTGAAGGTCGTTGAAGACTGGGTTGCTAAAAACGATTGGGTGGGGTTTCTTGCGGAGTCCAAGGACATCCGCTCCAATACATCAGTTTGTCTCATGGTGACGCATCCCAAGGTAAGCGCTCTTTCCAAGGACGATCAATCCAAGTTCCTGAAAGGCATTGCCAGCGATCTCGCGAAGAAGAAAATCGCCTACGACATCAACTCTTACAAGGACGCCCCGGCCGGTTATCGTTTCTGGTGCGGGCCGACTATCGAAGCCGATGATGTGAAAATCGCCCTGGCGGAAATGGAAAAGATATTCCTGGAAAAGGTTGCCGCATTATAACTGCACAACAACCTGTATTCACAATGGGAGGAATAACATGAAGAAAGTATTGATCAGCGACAGCATGTCCGGTGAAGCTGTTGAAATATTTAAAAAAGCGGAAGGGCTTCAGGTCGATGTCATCACCAACCTGACACCCGATGAACTCAAGGCGGTCATTAAGGAATACGATGGTCTGGCCGTTCGTTCTTCGACAAAAGTGACCAAGGAAATTCTGGAAGCGGCCACGAACCTGAAGGTTATCGGCCGGGCCGGTGCCGGTCTGGACAATGTGGATATTGCCGAGGCGAGCAAGCGGGGTATCGTCGTCATGAACACCCCCGGCGGGAACACGATCACCACGGCGGAGCATGCCCTGGCCATGATGATGGCCATGGCCAGAAAAATTCCCCAGGCGACGGCAAGCATGAAAGCCGGGAAGTGGGAAAAGAGCAAGTTCATGGGTAATGAACTCTGCAACAAGACCTTGGGTATCATTGGTATCGGCCGTGTTGGCGGCGTCGTCGCCGACCGGGCCCAGGGCCTGAAAATGACCGTTCTGGCCTACGACCCCTTCATTACACCCGAAGCGGCGGCGGAATCGGGGATCAATCTGGTGCCTCTGGATGAACTTCTTGCCAAGGCGGATTTCATTTCTCTCCACAGTCCCATGACCAAGGAGACGAAAAACATGATCAACACCGAGGCGTTTGCAAAGATGAAGAAGGGTGTGTTCATCATCAATTGTGCCCGCGGCGGGATCGTCAATGAGAAGGATCTTGCTGATGCAATCGTGGCCGGCAAGGTGGCCGGAGCGGCGCTTGACGTGTTTGAAGAAGAACCCACCAAAAATCACGAACTGGTTGCCCTGGAACAGGTTGTTGCGACACCTCATCTGGGCGCTTCGACGGATGAAGCCCAGGTCAGTGTAGCCATTGCGATTGCCGAGCAGATGGTGGATTACCTGACGAAGGGTGAAATCCGGAACGCCTTTAATTTCCCGTCCGTCAGCGCTGAATTGATGACGGTTTTGGGTCCCTACCTGACGTTGGGCGAACAGCTCGGCAAGTTCCAGGCCCAGATCGTTTCCGGCGGCATCCGGGAAGTGAATATCGAGTACGGCGGGGAGATCCTGAATTACGATATCGCCCCGGTGACGATTTCCCTGCTGAAGGGGTTGCTTAAGCCGATTCTCAATGAAGACGTGAACGATATCAATGCACCGATCATCGCGAAGGAGAGGGGCATCCGTGTTGTTGAATCCAAAAGCAACAAGGTGGAAGACTACGCGAGTCTGATTACGCTGACCGTCAAGACCGCAAATGAAGCCAGTGTGACGGCCGGCACGATTTTCGGGAGAAAGGATCCCCGGATCGTCCGTGTCAACAAGTTTACCCTGGACGTCATTCCCGAAGGCCACATGCTGGTGCTTTCCAATACCGACAAGCCCGGCGTGGTCGGAAATATCGGGACGATCCTGGGTGAAAATAATATCAACATTGCCCGGCTGCATTTAAGCCGCGAACAGGTTGATCAGCAGGCGCTGGTTGTATTGAGCACCGACAGCATGGTCAGTGAAGAAATACTTGCAAAGCTCCGTAGTTTACCTCACGTCATTGCGGTTACCTATCTGGAGATGTAGCACTGGAGAGAATCATCATGGCAAATGTTGTTGTCGTTGGGACACAATGGGGGGATGAAGGGAAAGGAAAGGTCGTCGATCTCTACGCGGAGCACGCCGATGTTATTGCCCGGTTTCAGGGAGGAAATAACGCGGGTCACACTCTGGTCGTCAAAGGGGAAAAGACGATCCTCCACCTGATTCCTTCCGGCATTTTGCACAACCATAAAACGTGTATTATCGGTAATGGCGTTGTTGTGGACCCAGCCGTTTTGATTCAGGAAATCGAAGAGCTTCGTCAGAGGGGAATTTTCCCCTCTGACACAAACCTCTATCTCAGCGAAAACGCCCATGTGATCATGCCGTATCACAAGCGGATCGACATGGCGAAAGAGGCGCATCTGTCCGGCAAGAAGATCGGGACGACCGGCCGGGGGATCGGTCCGGCTTACGAGGATAAGGTGGCAAGACTGGGAATCAGGGTATCCGATCTCCTGGATGAGAAAATGTTTCAGGATAGGCTGGAACGAAATCTTGAGGAAAAGAACTTTTTACTGACTCAGTATTTTCATGAGGAACCGGTTGATGTAAAGGCGGTCTTTGACGATTACCGGGCTTATGGCGAATATCTGAAATCCTACATCGCCGATACGTCCCTGATTCTGGCGAAGGAAATAAAGAAGGGCAGGAAGATTCTTTTCGAAGGCGCCCAGGGAAGCCATCTCGATATTGACCACGGCACCTATCCTTATGTCACGTCATCGAACACCATCTCAGGAAACGCCTGTTGCGGAACCGGTGTCGGTCCGTCGGCCATTCATGCGGTTGTGGGCATCTGCAAGGCCTATACGACCCGTGTGGGAGAGGGGCCTTTCCCGACGGAGTTAACGGATGAAATCGGGGAGCGGATGCAGACTGTCGGTCGTGAATATGGTGCAACGACGGGGCGGAGGCGCCGCTGCGGATGGCTCGATCTCGTTTTGGTCAGGCAATCGGTCCGGGTTTCCGGAATCACGGGTCTGGCTTTGACGAAACTCGATGTTCTGCAGGGCATCGAAAAAATTAAAGTATGTGTTGCATATAAGTGGAATAATGAAGAATTTACGGAAAGTATTCCGGCGAATATCAACATCCTTGACCAGTGTGAACCTGTGTATGAGGAAATGGACGGCTGGAGCGAGGATATCAGCACGGCCAGAACCCTCGACGACCTTCCCAGGAACACGAGACGTTATATTGAGCGCCTGGAAGTCCTGACCGGTGTCAAATGTGTTCTTGTCTCCGTCGATGCCGGCCGGGAAGGGACGATCGTTACAAAAAATCCCTTTTCCAATTAGGCGAACTCTGTCGAGTTTCTTCTTGACAAGTCCGCCGCAATCTTGTTAAGAGGGCGCACCTTGCAGTGATGTATCATCATGGGCCGTTAGCTCAGTCCGGTAGAGCAGCGGACTTTTAATCCGTTGGTC
>CAZIPU010000135.1:0-6454 GCA_964541005.1 uncultured Syntrophales bacterium
CATCCCGGTAAAGGGAAATGCCCCTGAAGTTGGATACCTGCAGACGGTTTTCCGCAAGGATCAGGGCCGCCCCCAGGGCTCCCGTCAGGTGGCAGAATTTGGACACGAAGATGGGTTTTCTCAGCCTGTGTTCGAGAGCGGCCACCAGGGCGCGATTACGAGCTGTCGCCCCCTGGAAGCAGACCTGCTCGCCGATGTTCGCCTCTACGGCCACCTTGGCCAGATAGTTTTCGCAGATCGAATGGAGCACGCTCGCCAAAACCTCATCGGTCGTGTACCCCTCAGCCAGGTAGTTGTTGATGTCCCTTTCCATGAAGACCGTGCAGCGGTCGCTGGAGATGGGAGAAGGCGTGTTCATGGCACGATCCGCGTATTCCGGAAGCGGAACGCCGAGTTTCTGGGCCTGCTCCTCGATAAAGCTTCCCGTCCCGGCGGCACAGACATTGTTCATCACCGAAAAGGTCACCATGCCGTTTTTCATGGTCGTAAATTTGGCGTCCTGGCCGCCGATTTCGATGATCGTGTCGGTTTCGGGATTCAGTTCGTAGGCCGCACGGGCATGGGCCGTGATCTCGTCGACCATCATGTCGGCGTCGATGATCCGGCCGATGAACTTCCTGCCGGAGCCCGTCGTTCCGACTCCCCTGAAAAGGAAATTGCAGCGGTGCCGCGCTGCGATGTCGTCGAGGGCCTCGAACAGCGCCTGGACGGCCTTCACGGGCCGGCCGGATGTCCCGGTGTACAGGCTGACCAGGACATCGTTTTGCCCGTTGATCAGGACTCCTTTCGTACTGGTGGACCCGATGTCGAGCCCGAAATAGACCTCCTCCGTTACTTGCAAAGGGGCATAAATATCGACTTCGATGGCAGTAAAATGCTTTCGCGGCGTGTAAACATATTTGTCCCGGCTGGTGAATTCGGGATAACGCGACTCGTTGAGACAGAGGGGGGGATAGGCATACGCCTTTTCCCGGTGCTCCTCGCGGAACAGCTCTTCCCAGCTCTTCAGATCGAGATCCTCCGGCATCCCTTCTTCGATCCGAAGCAGAGCAGCCCCGATCGCCCCGTAAAGATGGCTGTATTCGTCGATGATCGGCGTAACCTTAAGAAGATTGGTGAAATGCTTCACCACCGCCTGATTCATGGACACCCCGCCGGCGAGGACCAGGGGCGTCCGGACTTCCTGGTCCGGCATCAGGGTGTCGATGACGTTTTTGGCCAGGCCCTCACAGAGCCCGTCGCTGATTTGGCCGATGGAATAACCCTCCTGCTGGGCATGGATGAGGTCGGTCTTGGCAAAAACGGCGCAGCGGGTGGCGATTTTGGGCGCACTGCCCTGGTTGCAGAAGGCAACTGCGCTCAGGAGATCGATGCTCTTCAGGTTCAGGCGGATGGCCTGCTGATCAAGAAAGCTTCCCGTACCCGCGGCGCAGGACGTGTTGGAGCGGTAGCGTTCGTAATCGCCTTCTTCGTTGAACGTGATGAGACCGAAATTTTCGCCGCCGACGAAGAGGATGCTCCCCACCTGTCGGTGGAAGTGACGGACGGCGGCGATGATGGATATCTGGGTATCGTAACGGCTGGTCCGGCGAAGAATATCGGGACCCGACAGGGTCATGCCCACGGCGCCGACACGGCGGCAGTCGACATGGGATAACATGGTCCGAAGTGTCTCCCGGATCTGCCCCTTGTGGAACTGATAGGAAGAATGCAGAACCGTTCCCCGAGCATCCATCAGAACCAGGGACAGGGAAACGGAACCGATATCAATCCCCACAACATCTAGGAGCGGGGTCAAATCTTTATCCTTGACATTTGATCCATATTATCCTGTATTTCCCGGAATCTCTCGGCCAATTCGGGATCATGCTGCATTTTTAATTGAAAACGCTTTCTCGCCTGACTCACCGCACTGTAGTCAATACCACCAAGCAGACGCCCAATTTCCGGCTGAGTAATATGACAAAAGCGATAAAGCAACTCCATCAGCATTGCCCGTTCAATCGATTGCGTTCCCTTTGCGGCGAGTTCACCCCGGGGCATCCTGACCAGCCGTGCATACCGGTCAATCAACTCACCGGACGTCATGATTTGGCCCAGTTCCCGAAGTTCAGGCTGTTCCCGCAATGATTTCGAATCTTTTCGATCCCTGCCTAACCGTTCTTTAACTTCTTTGATAAAATCCTCTTCCCCGACAATACCAGTCCCCTTCCCTTTTTCCAAAGGACTGGAAATATCTTTCCCCACGCCTTCCGCCACGAATTGCCTGTATTCATCCCTCGATTTCCGGTCTTCCGGGCCGAAGTACCTCAGAATGGTCTCATAATGAATAAACGCCTCATGATTTTTGACATCCAGATATCCCGGAAGGCTTGTCGCATCGCTGGTCAACAAGTCCCGCCATCTTTGCTCCAGCGGCGCGCGGGATTTCATTCTTAAGGGATTCAGGTGAATATAACGGGATACTTCCAGAAGATAGTTGTTCCTGTCGATCAGAAAAGCCTTATACCGTCCCTGGTATAAATGTCCTGACCGTTTGTACTTTCGATTGAAGGTTCCCGTATAGCTGATATTGAAATGACGCATGAACTCCGACAGGTTGCCTTTCGGCGTACAGACGAGCAGGTGAAAGTGATTGGGCATCAGCGCATAGGCGAGAAGGCGGACGGAAAAGATTTCAAGGGAACGGGATAAAAGGCGTAAAAATTCTTTCTGATCTTCCGAATTGAGAAAGATCGCCCGCTGTTCATTCCCCCGGCACGTTACATGGTAATATGCATCAGGGTATTGGATTCGTAAAGGTCGGCTCATGACCAAATGCCTACATCAACCCGGCCGAAATTGTCAAGAATAAAGATTTGACCCCATATTTACATATTTACCATATTTACGCGAATGAACTTGATTTTATTCCATCACCGTAATAGAAAACCAAACTGAATACATTGCATGCCACGTATTTTCACGCCGGCATAAGGAAAAATCAGCCATGGATCTGACGGACAGGCAAAAGAAAATCATCCGGTTCCTGCAGAACGACATCCCCCTGGAATCCCGCCCATTTCGCGCTCTGGAAGAAACCGAGGGGATCACGGAAGACGACATCATCACCACCGTCAACCATTGGCGTGATGGGAAAATAATCCGCAAATTCGGTGCCCTGGTGCGTCACCGAAAACTGGGATTTACCGGGAATGCCATGGTTGTCTGGGCGGTCCCTCCGGACCTTTCCAATCAGGTGGGATGCCGCCTGGCAGCATTCCGGGAGATTACCCACTGCTATGAACGGACCCCCCCTTTTTTAGGAAAATACAACCTCTTTACCATGATCCACCGGCAGGACACCTCTTTCGACTCCCTGTTGCACCAGATGGCGGAGACAATCGGCATCCGGGATTATGTCGTCCTGGAAAGCCGGGAAGAATTGAAGAAAACCAGCATGGAGTATTTTTAGCATGAACGGGACATCGGAACATCTTTTTCATGAAGCCCGTCAAGTCATCGCCGGCGGCGTCAACAGCCCCGTCCGGGCCTTCGGCTCCGTCCGGGCCTTGCCCCGGTTTATTCGATACGCTTCGGGATCGAAAATCTACGACACCGAGGATCGTGAATACATCGATTACGTTCTCTCGTGGGGTCCCCTAATTCTCGGTCACAGTCATCCCCGGGTGATCGATGCCATCCGGGCTGCCGCCGAAAGGGGAACCAGCTACGGCGCCCCGACGGAATTGGAAACGTCCATGGGAAGCCTGATCAAGGAAGCCTTCCCGTCCATCGACTTGATCAGGATGGTCAATTCGGGTACGGAAGCCACCATGAGTGCCATCCGCCTGGCGCGGGGATATACCGGCAGAGACAGGGTTATCAAGTTCGACGGCTGCTACCACGGTCACACCGATTCCCTGCTGGTCAAGGCCGGCTCCGGCGTTGTCACATACGGGATTCCGGGCAGTCCGGGGGTTCCGGCAGCACTGGCGGCATTGACCCTTTCCCTTCCCTTCAACGACATCCAAACCTTCGAGGAAACGATCGCATCACAGGGACGGGAGATCGCCTGTGTCATTATCGAACCCGTTCCGGGCAATATGGGGGTCATTCTGCCGGAGCCCGGCTTTCTGGAGCGAATCCGGACGCTGACGGCGCAAAACGGCATCCTTCTCATCTTCGATGAGGTCATCACTGGATTCCGCCTGACCTATGGCGGCTACCAGAGCCTGAGGGGAATCATTCCCGATTTGACCTGCCTCGGGAAAATCATCGGCGGCGGCCTTCCCGTCGGCGCCTTCGGCGGCCGGAAAGAGATCATGGATTTTCTGGCCCCCACGGGCCCCGTCTACCAGGCGGGAACCCTTTCCGGCAATCCTCTGGCCATGGCAGCGGGATTCGCCACCCTGAAGATGCTTAAGGAATTACAGGAGGAATATGATTCCCTGAACGAGAAGACAGAATATCTTTGCCGGGAAATCAAGCTGCTTTTTGAGAAAAAGGGAGTCCCCGTCTCCATCAATCAGGCGGGTTCCATGTTTACCCTTTTCTTTGCCTCCAGCCGGGTAACCGATTTGATCTCCGCCCAGAAAAGCGATACGGAGTTCTTCATCCGTTTTTTTCAAGGGATGCTGGACCGGGGGATTTACCTGGCCCCCTCCGCTTTTGAAACCGCATTCCTGTCTTTCGCCCACACGGCGGCGGACATTGAAAAGACAATTGAAATTACTGATGAGACACTGAAGAACCTATGAAACGGACCGGCAGAACGGAAAAACACACTGTCTTACCGGCGACGGGAATCGACCGTATTATGCGGCGTTTTAATAACCCTTTTTCATTTCACAATGGCGTCATCAGCGCCTGTAAGCGTTTGGATTTTTTGTTTGACTTGACTTTTTTTTCATGTTATAGGCCCCCTGCCAATGGATAAGGAGACAAAGCAATCTCTCGTGCAGATGACCTACGCCAGCAGCGTGGGTATCTTTATGGTTATCGTGATTTTCGGCGGTCTGCTGCTGGGAGGTTACCTTGACCGGAAGTTTGGAACATCTCCTTATTTCGCTCTCCTGCTCTTAGCCATCGGTGTATTTACGGGTTTTCGTAATGTCTACCTTTTGCTGAAGAAATTTAAGGATGAAAAACCATTCATCAAGAGTATAAAAAGTGAACCGCATAGAAAAAGACCCTCTCCAGCAAAAAATTGAGATCGCCAATTGGGTCCTCCTGGGGGTATTTGTCCTGTTCAGCCTTGTCATCATGTCATTCAAGTTTGCCTTGGGTGTTCTCTTGGGCGGCCTTATCTGCATCGTCAATTTTTACCGCCTGCACAAAAATCTGGCTGATGTCATCACCCGTTCGCCTGGGTCTGCAAAATCATCAATGATGTTTAAATATTACATTAGGCTGGCCGTTACGGCGGTGGTCCTGTATTTTATTGTTACAAGTGACATTGTGGATGTTGTGGGTCTTTTAATCGGTCTCTCTATTGTTGTGATTAACATCATCCTAACCACCGCAGTCATGATGTTCATGTCAAAAAAAAACTGCCTGGAGGAGGTTAAATAGACAATGCATGCCCTTTCTTTTCTACATCTGGCGTTTCCCGGAGTTCCCACGCACCTGCTTTATACATGGTTGGTGATGATTTTCTTGATTTTGTTGTCACTTTTTGCGAAACAACATCTGCACATCAATCCCGGCCGTATCCAGAACGTCATGGAAGTCATCGTGGACGGTATGCATAAGCTGCTGATCGATACGATGGGACCGTCAGGACTGAAGTTCTTCCCCCTCATCGCCACGATCGGGCTGTTCATTCTGGTTTCAAACCTTCTGAGTCTTGTTCCCGGTTTCGAATCGCCGACGGCAAATCTCAATACCAATGTCAGCATGGCTCTGATCGTCTTTTTCCTGACCCATATTATGGGTGTTCGAATTCATGGCATAAAATACCTCAAACAGTTCGTGGGTCCCAGTCCCTGGCTTGCACCGCTGATGTTGCCCATCGAGATCGTCGGTCACCTGGCCCGTCCCGTGTCGCTGACATTCCGGTTATTCGGTAATATCGAAGGCGGTCACCTCGTCCTGGCCGTTATTCTCATTCTGGTTCCCTTCCTGGTGCCGCTGCCGATCATGGCACTGAAACTGTTGATCTGCTTCATCCAGACCCTGGTCTTCATGCTCCTGTCGATGATGTACATTGCGGGCGCGATGGAGGGAGGACATTAAAAATGTAGTCATCAGCCTAGACGAGAAGTCAATCTGAAAAGAGGCCGGCCTTTATGATAAGGTTGGCCTCTTTTTTATGAGAAGTAGAAATCCTGCGAAAACCACTGAATGTTCTGTGAAAAGTTTCCGGCGACAGGCAAGCAGGATAAGCGAAATCGTTGTCGAAAATCTCAAATCCCGCCTTCCTCGCAATCCTGTCGAGCGGCCTGATATTCTACATCAGGGAAATTGAATAGGC
>CAZIPU010000136.1:0-6422 GCA_964541005.1 uncultured Syntrophales bacterium
ACAGGCATAAAAGACTGATAAGGACAAAAAATACGACCAGCATGTCGTACATGACCACGGTGGCAAATAATGTCCATAGAACAAATCCCAGGAGCACATGCGGCGCTCTCGATGCAATATCAGGCTTGTCCGGCCAAAGATTCCGGGCGGAAAGGAAGGTCAGGAAAAGGCATCCCAGGCCGAACAGGGGGGGAAGCAAACGCGGCCACCACTCATTAACGCCGAACAATTGCCAACCGGCGAGGATCAACCAGCATAAAAGCGGAGGTTTGTGACTGTATGGGATCCCATTTAGATGCGGGACCAATAGATTTCCGCTCCGCCACATTTCCCAGGCGACGGAAACACAACGGGTTTCATCGATGGGGAGCAGCGGACGGGTAAGCGTGACACTACCCCAGAGAATCAGCCAGAGACAGATCAGCGAGATGCCCGTCAGCGAAGACATCTGGTTAACGGAACGATTTTTCATGATACCTCGGTCTTATTCTTTCGATCCATATCTTACGACATATGGATTATTCACCAACCAAGGACAAATATACATCGACAAAAATATGATACGCGTCAATCAATCTTTTCCAAAGGATCGCATGGCACCCCTTTTCGTCGGATCACCAATGACGCTGTCTTCATGACGACGAATGACACAATCTCCCTGCCTTGTTGATATAGAGCTCTTCATGACGGGATGTGTACCGGGATATCTTTTCCACAAGGCAAACATCCGCCCCCTTTAGATCGGGTTGCTGCTTTTCCATGGCCAGCAATAGGAAAGATTCCCCTTTTCCTATCTTTCTCTTCACTTCTTCGTCGGTGACAACCGGAATCGGCCGACCATAGTAATAGACCAGTTGGATTGATACCTTCTCGAGAAAATAAACAGGGTTGTTATCACGGAGACGGTCGATTCTGTCTGCAAGGGGTTTGAGGGCATCAAACCGATAAGACATGACATGAGGCTGTATGAAAAGATAGAAAACGATCAGCAGCGCGATCACGGATCCGCTAAAAGCGGTCAGCACGGCCGGCAGAGGTTTCCACCGTTGTTTCGCTTCCTCAAACCAGTAAGCCAGGGCCAATCCCATCCAGACCGCCAATGCCGGATAGAGGGGGAGAATATATTTTTCGCTTTTGGAGTCAAAGAACGAAAAAATGATCAGGGGAACGAGGGTTACCAATCCGAAGTATCGTCCGGCAAGGGTCGTGAATAATCTCTTGAAGAGTGTCCGGGGGCGCCGGAAAAAGACCAGAAACCAGGGGGCAATGCCTCCCGCCAAATGACGCAGATAGAAATAAAAAGGATCGCCCTCTTTCTGCACCACTTTATCGGAAACCTGGCGTTCGAATGTTTCCCAAAGCGGCATACCCTGCAGATAGCTCTCAATATACAGGAACCATGGAAGCGCAATGATCATGAAAAGCAGCCATCCGCGCCAGGCGAGCAGACCATACAATGCCCGCTTGCTGTGAAACAGCAATCCATAAAGGAGTACGGGAGGAAAGAAGAACAGCAGTGCCACAGGCCCCTTGGTCATAAACGCAAGCCCCAAAAGGGCATAAGAAACGTACAGAAAACGGGAGAAACCTTTTTCCAGATATTCATAATAAAAAAGAACGGAGGCGAAAGTGCAGAAAGACAGAAGCATGTCGAGCTCACCCACCCTCGCCATCTGGGTGAAAAAATAGGAAGTGGTCAGAATCAAAACCGCGAAAAGCGACGGCCACCGTCCTATCGGTTTTCTTAACCGGGCAAAAAGGAGCCAGGCCGCCCCAAAGGCGCTCAGTCCCGAGGGAAGGCGCATGACCCATTCCGCACTGCTGTGGAACAGCAAACCCAGTGTCGCCCCGATCCAATAAAACAGGGGTGGTTTTTCCAGATAGATTTGACCGTTCATGGTGGGGATAAGCCAGTTTTTTCCGGCCAGCATTTCCTGCAGAACAACCAGGCGGCGTCCCTCGTTATGTGTCAGCACCGGGATGGACCAAATACCTGCGAAGAATACAAAAAGTGATCCCACAAGCAGAAGCCAGAAAAAAATCCGGAACAGACGGTCTTCACCCTGTTCATTGACGGAGATAACGTTTTGGCGCTCTTTCATAGGATTTTCTGACATTTGGAGGTCCATGACGCCTGCGTCCCCGGGCGGACAGATTCAAGGCAAGCTTTTCCCGATTTCAATCGCGAACCGGGGTTGCGTTTCGTTTATGCGGGCACTTTCTTTCTCTTCTGCCTTTGAATGAGCATCAGGTTACGAACGTAGATCAAAAGGCCGGTGGACTGTCCGACGATAAATACGATATCCTTGCGAATGAGGGCGTAGATCAGCAGCAACAGGCTTCCGCCGATGCTGAAATACCAGAATATCTCCGGAACGATGCTTTGCTTGTGCTTCTCGGAATGAATCCACTGGATGAAAAAACGCATGAAGAACAGGAATTGACCTGCGAAACCGAGAACAAGAATAAAGGTTTCCGAACTAAACATGGCGTTCTCCAATTTCGATCTTAAGACAGCGCCGGATCATCCAGCGAACCACCATCACATCGTATAATCCTTGAATGCCGCGTTTCAGGTTTCCGTATTTTGACGTTCCCCGTGTACGGGGCCTGTGATGAACCGGCACTTCTATGACCCTCGCCCCCTCCTGCCGCATCAGGGTCGGCAGGAACCGGTGAAATCCCTGATACATCCGGATCCGCAAAAGCATGTCGGCCCGCATCACCTTGAGGGAACATCCCGTATCGTTGATTGTTTCCCAGGTCAGACGATTACGAACATAATTGCCGATCCGGCTACCGATCTTTTTCCAGACGGTATCCCGGCGATCGGTGCGCCAGCCGTTGACCATGTCATATTCCCCGTAGAATTGCAGCAGTTTCGGAATATCGGCGGGATCATTTTGTAAATCGGCGTCCATGGTGATGATCACATCACCACTTGCATGCTGGAATCCGGCGTAGAGGGCGGCTGACTGGCCGGAATTACGGACAAATGATAGATAGTGCACTCTGCTGTCGACGGCGGCAATATTCTTTATGACATCCAGAGTTCGGTCATTGCTTCCATCGTCAATCAGTAATATTTCATAATTGTAGCCTAGACTTTCGGCAACGCCACCCAATTCATCATGCAAAGGAACAAGATTGTCTTCTTCGTTATAGACCGGAATGATGAAAGATATTTTTTCCGTAAGCATTATCCTTTCTTAATCTGGATGTTATTTCGACAAATCCTTGCTCGCACCGATTATCGTCAAGTCAGTTGACCATTGAATTATGGGATCGCCTTCAAAGTATTCGAGTATCGTCACTTCATCAGCACAAACCGGTCTCCTGTTGTCCCGTCTGCACGGATCATGGTCACGTCACAACGGGTTCCCTCTATTCTCACTTTGCAGAAGTGGTGCGATCGATCGCTTGCGGCCACCCATTCCGCTTTTGCCGCGGAATACAGGGGAGAACCTCCCCCGCCCGTCACAATGTATGTGACCCCTTTTATCCTTTCCGTGCGCTCATAAATATGATCGTGCCCTGAAAAAACCAGAGAAACACCGCCTTGTTCGAATAATGGACTTAGAATCATGCGTTCGTTGAGATTGCTGCCATGTTTCCCTGTGCTGTAGAGAGGCTCATGCAGAAAGACAATTTTCCATTTGCTGTGGGCTGATTTCTTCAGGTCTGCGGCAAGCCACTCGTATTGGGGCGAGCCGGGATCGAAGGGCAGATAACTGTTCAGGGAAATAAAGTGAGCGTCTCCGATATCGAATGAATAGTACGCTTCATCACGATAAAAATCATTGAGCGGAAGAACAAAATACCTGAAATAGCGGGCATCGTTCCCATGTTCGATGCCATCATGATTACCCACAGTGGAATAAATAGGGATCATTTCAGCTGCCCCGGTCTTGTCGCAGATGACGGAAAAATAATCCTGCCAGCAGGTTTCCTTGTCATCTTTGGTCAAATCCCCGGTGTTCAGGATAAAAAGAGGTTGTGTTTTCAGGATTTGTCTCAAAACCCGGACGTGATTTTCATCATTGGGACGGGTATCGCCGTAAACGGCGAATGTAAACGGTTCTCCGGGCCTGACCGCTGTGTGAAACGGATAATCCTGCGTCGGCTTCCCGGAGAGAACCCGATAATGATATTCCGTAGACGGTTTGAGAGCGGTAATGGCGACACTGTGAAACCGAGTCCGTTTATCGGTCCTTACGGAAAATCCGTAAGCTTTCGTTTCTCCATATTCAACGACAGTTGGTGTTGGAACGGGAGTATGCCAACTGACGACGATCGAATTTTCCGTTACCTGGGAAAGGTAAGGCCGGGTGGACAAGCTGTGGGAGGCATTTGTGCAGGAAAGTGCCAGAAAACAAAGCAGCAAAAATTTTATTTTATTCATCTTATCCGTCATCTGCCGTCATTTCCCTCTTCAAGGTAAGCGAAAAACTTGATGAAGTGCGATGCCTTTCCGAACATGCAGCCTTTATTTGCTGAAGCGGGTTACTTCTTTCATAATCTGGAGAAGCACCGGTTTATGACTCTGGAAGAAAACCTCCGGATTCTTAATCTTGCTATCATTTCGGGTCGTTACTTCCTGCCTTGCAGAAAAACCGTTGTAACTGAAAGTCGCCTTATATTCACTGTCTACGTAGGCCAGCGTATGCCAGTCGCCCAGAACCGTAAAGCCATGGACCGCGGGCCCCAGCAGATTGAAACCCAGACCGTATGATTCCGCAGGCAACGTAACACCCAGAAGCGGCAGTAACGTCGCCGGGATGTCCAGATGGCTGGTCAGAGTATCCACCCTGCGCGGATCCATACCCGGCACCCAGAGCACGAGCGGCGTGCGGGTCTGTTCTTCGACAAAGCTTGAATTGTGCCCCCAATGACCTTTTTCCATGAATTCCTCTCCATGATCTCCCGTCAGGATCACGATCGTGGAATCCAGCAGTCCATGTTCTTCGAGATACTTGAGAACCCGGCCGTACTGGCTGTCCAGATGGTGGCAAGAATTGATATAGCGGTTTCTGATCAGTTCGATGTCCCGCCCGGGGTCCATTGTGGCATAATTGAATTCTTCCAGATAGGGCGTCCGAATCACGCTTTCGGGAGGGAAATAATATCGCGCATGAGGCGATTCAAAAAACATGAAGGTCATGAAAGGACGGGCCGGTTCCCGTCTCTCAATGAAATCGAGCATACGCGTCACGTTTTCCCGGTCATGTTGCCACCCCAATCCCGGAGGAAGATCGTTTACATCGTGAAGAAGTTCCCGGGGTACCCGAACGAAGATGGTCTGATCGAATTCCGGGTAACTGAATTTCGCGCTGCTGAACATCTGCATCTGGTAGCCTTCCCGGAGAAGAACATCCATGATGACGGGTCCCTTCCGTTCATTCAGGAAACTGAACCAGTAGTTTCCGTAGAGGCCATAGAACATGGAAAACAGGCTTTGACGGGTTCCGTTACTGCTGCCGTAATGATTTTCAAAGCGGATTGCCTTCTCCGAAAAAGCCCAGGTTTCAGGCATAATCTCCGGGGGCAGCATATCGGCACGCAGAGATTCCGCCACCAGCCAGACGATATTGTATCGTTTGTGCTCCTTCTGTTCCTTGACAGGGGCAAGGGGATAGCGAACATGGATACTTTTCGTATCCATCCGGAGACCAGTCGTTTTCTCCGGTTCAACCCCGATGGATTTGGCCAGCTTGTTGAATGTCAGGGGCATATACAGGGGAAAGACATCGGTTGCGGTCATGACGGGGGCATAGGCATAGAGCTTGCTGACACCATAGGTGAAGCTCTGCAGGATCATCAGAACCAGAAGCATCACCATGGAAAGAACAAGCCGTTTGCGATTGAAGAGGCGCAGACAGAAACGGCGAATTGGTTTGAGACAGGTCAGCACCAGTATCAAAATGGTTTGCAGGATCAGGAAGCCGAGGATTATGCCGCCGAAAGTGGCAAAAGACGCCATATCTCCACCCATGGATTCGATTCCCCCCGGGGTGAAGACCAGATTCCACACAAAACCGTTTATGTGAAAACTGTAGAAGCGGAAAATAAAGCCGTCGGCAAAGATCACCACCTGAAGGATCCAGGTCAAAAGGACCGCCAGGCCATACAGGATCCATGGGGAATGGACATGGATCTTATTCAGAAAGTTTTTCATCGCCGGCAGAGACAGGATTGTTTTCAAACCTGCCAGAAGCAGGATAACGGGCAGAAGGTAGAGGAAACTATAGCTCAGATAAACCGCTGCTGAAAAAAACAGGGGAATGGCGCCGACACGCCCGATCTGGCTCAGGAAAACCGATGTATTCAGAAGCAGGAGCAGGTAAGAAAGCCCCAGGTATGGATACAACAATTCCGAATCGATGGCTTGGTTTCGCATATCTGTATGACAAGTTGGTTTAGCC
>CAZIPU010000137.1:0-6413 GCA_964541005.1 uncultured Syntrophales bacterium
GGGTGAAAGTCATGGGGTTCGGAGGGGACAGCCGGTCATTGTCGAGACGGGACTGGTGGGACGGGTGATCGAAACGACCTGGCACGCCTCTCGGGTCCTGCTCCTGACCGATGAAAACAGCAATGTCGATGCCCTCATTCAGGGGACGCGGGCCAACGGCATTCTTCAGGGGACGGGAATGGGATCCTGCAGCCTGAAGTACATCGTCAGGACGGAAACGGTACGGAAAGGGGATATCATTCTGACCTCCGGCCTGGGGGGCCTATTCCCCAAGGAATTGATCCTGGGCGTTGTCCGGAAGGTTGAGAATAACAAGACGAGCATGTTTCAGAATATCGACGTTGTTCCCGGCGTGGACTTCTTGAAGATGGAAGAAGTACTCGTTATTACTGGTAGATGGTAATAGGTGAAATGATTTCCGCGTTGGCCTGGATTCCCGTCTTGTTCCTTCTGGTTGTTGTGCAGAAAATGATCCCGGATATTTTCTCATTTCATCTGTTGAGTATTGAGCTTTCCCTGATCTTTGTGGTGTTTTCAGGATTTTATATGAGTGTCTTCCGGGGGGGAATCCTGACACTTCTGGCCGGTTTCTTCGTCGGAACCCTGACGGGTACCGTAACGGGTCTGTTCATGTTCGTCTACATGATCCTGTTTTGTGTTTCGTCACTTGCTTCGGCGCAAGTGTACATCGGGCAGCCCTATTTCATCATGATTTTTACCATGTTCTGTGCATTCCTTGAAGGGATGATCCTTGTCATGATCAATCGGTACGTTCTGGGGGCTCCGTCTTTTTATCCGACCCTGCTGGCTATTCTGCCCCAGATTTTCATCCTGGGTTTAATCAGTCCCCTGTTCTTCAAAGCGTTCAGGAAGTTCGAGGTGGTGGTACATGCCAAGACGGCCCAACCGGATTAATGCACATGATTCCGGCGCATACCGGCAAAAATTCAAGGCGCTTTTTATCATTGTTTGCATGGCCCTTTCTATCCTTATCCTGAGGTTATGGCATCTGCAGGTGATCAAGGGTGAGGAAATGAGTCAGCGATCGGAGACCAACAGTGTGCGGTTCTGTAAAATCAGGCCCCTGAGAGGCCTGATTACCGATCGTCACGGGAACGTTCTGGTCGACAACAAGCCTTCTTTCGACATCGTCTTCACTCCCGATAAGAACCGGGACCTGAAGGTGGTGGCCGACCGGTTAAGATCGCTCTACAAGGAACAGTCTCTTCAATTTAAGGAAGATTTCGGCCGTCAATATCAGGTAGGGACTTATGCACCCGTTTGTCTCGATAAAAACGTCGATGTCAAAAAACTTGCCCTGGTTGAGACAAGGTCTCTCGATCTACCCGGCGTCGGGGTCGATGTGGTGCCCACCCGGCAATATTTCTATGGCGAAATGATGGCCCATTTGATCGGGTATGTCGGTGAGATCAGCGATATCGAACTTGAAAAGATAAACGCCAGAGGTTACCAGGCGGGAGATATTGTCGGTAAATACGGGATCGAAAAGTTTTTTGACCCCTATCTGAAGGGTGAAAACGGGGCGGAGGAAGTGGAGGTCAATGCCCACGGCAAGAAAATCAGGAGCCTGAGAAAGGTCGATCCGACACAGGGCTATCATCTCCACCTGACCATCGATGCTTCCCTCCAGCAAGTTGCCTGGGATGCTTTCGAGGGGAGACCGGGAGCGGCGGTGGTCATGGACACCCGGACAGGAGAGGTCCTCGCCCTGGTCAGTTCCCCGTCCTTCGACCCCAATCTGTTCAATGGGGGGATTTCCCACCGGGAGTGGCGGAAGCTTTCCACGAATCCCTTCCACCCGATGGAAAATCGTGCCATCTCGGGCCAGTATCCGCCGGGTTCGACCTACAAACTCGTTTTGGCCGCGGCGGCTCTGGAAGAAAAAATAATCACGCCGGATACGTTCGTTTCCTGTGGCGGTACCTTCCAGTTGGGGAACAGGGTGTTTCGGTGCTGGCAGAAAAAGGGCCACGGGCGGGTGAACCTCCATCGGGCCATTGTCGAGTCCTGCGACGTTTATTTCTATCAACTGGGGAAGCAACTCGGCGTGGACAAGATTGCCCACTATGCCCGTGCCTTTGGGTTCGGTGTGCCGACGGGTTTGAGCCTGGCTCGTGAAAAGGGCGGGATCGTGCCGACGAAGGCGTGGAAACTGTCCAAAACCCGTCAGGCCTGGCAGGCGGGGGAAACCATTTCCATTTCCATCGGTCAGGGATTCAATCTGGTGACACCGATGCAACTGGCCGGTTTTTATTCGGCCCTGGCAAATGGCGGCGACCTCTATCAGCCTCGGTTGGTCTCACGGATTGACGGGCCGGACGGGAAGATGATCTGGAGATCCGTTCCCGGGAAAAAGAGCCGTATGCCCATCAGCCGGGAAAATCTGAAAATTCTGAACCGCGCCCTTTGGGGGGTCGTCAACGAAAACGGCGGCACGGGGTATGTCCTGCGCAGAGCGGAAAAAGACGTTTGCGGGAAGACAGGAACATCCCAGGTGGTGGGACTCCCGATGGACGAACGGGCCAGAAGGGCCAAAATCCTGTCGGGTGCTTACCGCGACCATGCGCTGTTCGTCTGTTTTGCTCCCTATAAAAGTCCCGAAATTGTCGTTTCAGTCATTGTCGAGAATGCCGGTCATGGAGGATCTGCCGCCGCGCCGATCGCCAGAAAGGTCATCGACGCCTATTTCGCCAACCAGAAAAGCCTGTTGCAGAATCCTTCCCTGCGTATTCAACCCCGTTCCCCGGCCAAATCCGACGTCCCCCCGGAAGATCGAGGGAAAGAAAATCCTTCGCTGACTTTAAACGGTGCCGATTCTCACAACCCCAGCCAGAGGGCCACGCGATAAGCCGCGATTCCTCCCGCGTAGGACAGTATGAGCGTCATGCCGAGGGCGGACAGGAACCACTTCCAGTTTCCCATTTCCTGTTTCATCACTCCGATTGTGGCTACACAGGGCAAAAAGAGCATCTGAACCACCAGAAACGACAGGGCCGAAGCGGGCGGCATGAACCGGGCAAGCAGGGGGCGGATGCCTTCCTCGCCGAGACCGTAGAGGACACCGAGGGTGGCGATGGAATTTTCTTTGGCCACCAGACTGGAAAACAGCGCCGTGATCATTTTCCAGTCCAGACCGAGAGGCGTTCCCA
The DNA here is from genome assembly GCA_964541005.1 of uncultured Syntrophales bacterium. Taxonomy (GTDB): domain Bacteria; phylum Desulfobacterota; class Syntrophia; order Syntrophales; family JAAYKM01; genus JAAYKM01. The sequence goes on from CAZIPU010000137.1 coordinate 3,171, forward strand.
CCGGTTCGATCCAGCGTCCGACCATGGCGAGAAGGCTTGTTTCAACGTGGCCGTAGGGAAGATAGGAAAAGAACCAGATAATCATGGACATGGCCAGGATGATCGTGCCCGCTTTCTTCACGAAGGCGACCATACTTGACCAGACGGCCATGGTGATCGTCTTGATGTCGGGCTTGTGGTACAGGGGAAGTTCCATGATGAACAGCATGGATTCCTCCCTGAAAAGGGTCGATTTGATAAAGATGCCCGTCAGCCCCAGGACAGCCATGTTGAGGGCCATGAGGGACCAGGTTATCAGGGGCGCTCTTTCGGCAAAGATGGCTGACGCCATAAAAACCAGGACGGCGATTCTGCCCGTGCAGGGGATGAACGGGGCGAGAAAAATTGTCAGAAGTCTTGCCTTTTTGGATTCGATGATGCGGCTTCCCAGGACGGCGGGGACGTTGCAGCCGAAGCCCAGGCACATGGGGATGAAACTCTTCCCGTGCAGCCCGATCAGGTGCATGAAGCGGTCCATGACGAAAGCGGCCCGGGCCATGTAACCGACATCTTCCAGAAGCGCCATGGCGGCGAAAAAGATCAACAGAATGGGCAGGAAGGTAACGACGTAGCCGGCCCCTCCGATCATGCCGTCCAGAATAAGATGCCGGCTCCATGCCGGGAAGGATGTCAAAAAAGGTTCAAGAAAACGGGTTGTTGTGTGAATGCCCTGTTCCATGAAGGATTGAAGCGGTGACCCGACCGTGTAGGTCAGAAAAAAGACCAGGCCGAGAATGGACAAAAGGATCGGGATGCCGAAAATCGGCTGGGTCAGAATGTGATCGATACGGTCGGTCATGACGACCTGTCCCATTTTAAACCGGGAAATGGAGGCCCGGGTGATTCTCTCGATCCAGTCGTAACGGCCTCCCACGACGGCCCGCAAGGAATCTTCATGTGCGGAGAGCTCACTCTGGATTTTGTTCCAGACATCCTGGGGGATCAGCGTGGTCATCATCTCCAGAATTTCCGGATCTCCCTCCATGACTTTTGTTGTGATCCATCGGGCAGGGTAACGTAGCGGGATGTAAGGCGTAATTAAATCGTTCAGTTTAAGAAAAACGTCCCGGTGGTCTTCGGAGACCTCGGGAACATATGGATGGTAGGCCGTTTTCCCCTTTACAAGGTCGAAGGCCTGGGAAAGAAGTTTGTCGATGCCCTTGTTCTTGGTGGCGATCATCGGCAGGACAGGAATCCCCAGCTCCTTCTCCAGCGTTTCGATATCGATCTGGATTCCCTGATTCTCAGCCACGTCGATCATATTGACGGCGATGATGATGGGAGGTCCCAGGAGAAGCAATTCCGACAGCAGATAGAGGCTTCTTTCCATGGCGGCGGCATTCATCAGGAGGATGATGGCGTCCGGGTGTTCTTCAAGGATAAAATCCCGGGATACCTTTTCTTCTTCGGAAAAGGAGGTTAGACTGTAGGTTCCCGGTAGATCGACGATGCGGACTTTCAGATCGCCCGATTCGTGAATACCTTCCTTTTTTTCCACGGTTTTCCCGGGCCAGTTTCCCACATGCTGCGAGAGACCCGTCAGGATGTTGAACACCGTCGACTTCCCCACGTTGGGTTGGCCCGCCAGGGCGAACAGGAACAGGTCTTCCTGCTTCGACTTTTCTCTGGCAGGTTCCGGTGCTTTCTGGACAATGATTTTGGAGGCCTCTCCCCGTCCCAGGGCGATTCTTGTTTCCGCGACCTGAACGATGAAAAGATTCGAACTGTTACGAAGCACCTTGATTCTTACGGCCGGTGCAATGCCCATCCCTGCCAGCCTGCTCAGGAGAGATCCCCCGCCGGCGATCAGCCGGATAATACCTTCTTCCCCTTCTTCCAGAGAAGTGACGGGGTATTGTTTATCGTCTGTCATGAATATGTCTGATCCTTTTAGTCATTGATGCAACCCGGGAATGACCGACCGACGGAATCTCCGTTAAGACGAAACGCGTGTTGCCCTTGATGGGAAAAACATCCGGATGGAGGCGAAAATGAACCCGCGGGTTATATCTTCGCCGTGGAGGATCAGTCTTTCGGCCTAAATTCCCTCGTGGCTTATAACACGAACTTCAAGAAAAGGGATCAAAAAAATTCGGGAAAACGCGCTTGACGATAGGCCGGTTAGGTGTTAAGAGCTCGACGGTTAAGCTTGCGAAATAGCTTTTGATACGGTGGGGGCACAGGCGATCTTCCGGGGGGAAGGACGGATTCCCTTTCCGCTGAAACCTGATGGTCGTTTTTAATAAGGAAATGAGTGATGAATTTTGAAAATCTGTTGGAACGATCCGTTAGAATCCATGGCCATCTCTGCCCGGGGCAGGTGCTGGGAGTGAAGATGGCCATTTGGGGTATGCAGTTGATCGGATTGGATGCCCCGGAGACGGGACGGATGAAGAACATGATCGTCTTCGTTGAAATGGATCGTTGCGCGACCGACGCAATCCAGTCCGTAACCGGTTGCAGCCTGGGCCATCGGACCATGAAGTTTCTCGATTACGGGAAAATGGCGGCGACGTTTGTCAACCTTGAAAATGGGAAGGCCGTCCGGCTCATTGCCCGCGAGGAAACGCGGGAAAGGGCAAGAGAATTATTTCCCGACATAGAGGACCGCTATGAAGCCCAGATCCAGACTTACCTGATCATGCCGAGTGAGGAACTGTTCGACGTCATGCCGGTACGGGTAAATATTCCCCCCGAGGATATGCCGGGCAGACCCATGCGACGGGTTCAGTGCAGCCGTTGCGGCGAGTACGTTCAGGATATGCGGGAAATAAGTCGGGGTGAAGAGGTCTTCTGCAAAGCCTGTGCGAACGGCACCTATTACGAAAAATCCGCATGAGCGCACAGAATGTTTCAATGACGTTGCGGCATGCCTTTCGTTTTATACCGGGGTCTTCTTCATGGCGGCATCCCCGGGTTCCTGCAGCAAATTCATGAATGGACCTGTGTTGTTTTGTTCCCGTTTTTTTAAGGCATGCCTTTGGGGAACCCCATCCATTCTCAAGCGGGGGGTAAAATAACATGAGTATAGGGGGGGCGATCATCGTTGGAATCGTCGGCGCCATCATCGGCAGTTTTCTGAATGTCTGCATCTGGAGAATTCCCCGGGAAGAATCCATCGTCTTCCCTTCCTCCCATTGCCCTGCCTGTTCTCATCCCATCCGTTTCCATGACAACATCCCGATCATCAGTTACCTGATTCTG
>CAZIPU010000138.1:0-6408 GCA_964541005.1 uncultured Syntrophales bacterium
GGATGTGCTCTATACGGAAGTCGGCCGGGGGGACGTTAAATACGAAATCCGTGCAAAGACGGTGCGCTATCTTAAGAAGGAAAATACCGCCGATTTTGAAGATGTGAACGTGAAAGTGATCATGCCGAAAGGAAAGGTCTACACGATCACCTCCGACCGCGGCACGTACGATACGGAGAAGAAGAATATTTCCATGACGGGTCATGTGGTCGTCGAATCGGATATCGGGGAACGGATTACGACGGATCGAATCAATTATATCGATGCGGAGAAGAAGATCCACACGGATGCTCCCGTGAAGATGGTCAACAAAGATATTGAAATAAAAGGCATCGGGATGACGTTTATGCTGGACAATAAGCACTTGACCCTGTTCCGACAGGTCAGGGCGACGGTCCGGTCGACCCGGTGATTTGCGGGAAAGTATACTCACTGTCCGGCAACAGCAAACAAAGGAGGACCCAGAAGGTGTTTGTAGTCACATCAAGGAGATGCCTGATCGGCTTTTTTCTCTTTTGCCTTTGTGCGGCATTCCCCGTTGCGGGGGTGAACGGGAAGGAGATCGGATCCCGGAAGAACATTGTCGATCGGAATACGCCCATCCAGATTGCTTCCGACCGGATGGACGCCTATAACGAAAAGGGAATGGTCGTCTTCGACGGTAATGCCGTCGCCACGCAGGGAGACCGGACGATCCGGGCGGAGAAGATCACCCTTTATTACAAGAAAAAGGCAGAGGCCGGCGGACAGACGGAATCCGCCGATATCCGGAAAAACGGGGACCTGGACAAGATCGAAGCGACAGGAAATGTGCGGATCACACAGGGTGCGCGGATTGTGACCGGAAACGAGGCCGTATATCTTCAGGACGCCCAGAAAATTATCATCAAGGGCAATGCCGTATTAAGTGAAGGGAAAAACGTCATCAAGGGGAAGCAGGTGGTGGTGTACCTGAACGAAAACCGGGGTGTGGTTGAGGGCAATCCCGGGGAACGGGTCAATGCGACGATCTTCCCGTCGGGAAAGAAAGAATCCAAACCTTAGTTGCAGGCGGGACGATTTGTCCCGAGAGTTCGCCCCGGAAATGTAAACGGATAAATCATTTATGGAATTACTGGAAGCGCAGGGCCTGATTAAAGTCTACAAGGGAAGGAAAGTCGTCAATCGAGTCGATTTGACCATCCGGCCCGGTGAAGTGGTCGGTCTCCTCGGTCCGAACGGGGCGGGCAAAACCACCACCTTCTACATGATTGTCGGTCTGATCAAGCCCGACGGCGGGACGATTCGCCTGAACGGCCAGGACATCACATCGGACCCCATGTACCTGCGGGCCCGCAAGGGTCTGAATTATCTGCCCCAGGAGCCGTCGGTGTTCCGGAAGCTGACCGTCCGGGACAATATCATGGCGATTCTGGAGACCCTGGATCTGTCAAGAAAAGAAAGAACGGACCGCCTCGATGTGCTTCTGCAGGAACTGGACCTCAAGGCATTGGCGGAAAACTACGCCTATTCCCTTTCGGGGGGAGAAAGGAGGCGGGTCGAAATAACGCGGGCCCTGGTGACTTCTCCCCGCTATATTCTGCTGGATGAACCGTTTGCGGGGATTGATCCCCTGGCCGTCGCGGATATTCAGACGATCATTTTCAAATTGAAGGCGAAGGGTATCGGTGTAATCATTTCCGATCATAATGTGAGGGAGACCCTGGCGGTTTGTGACCGGGGCTACATTATTAATGAAGGGTCCGTGCTGGTCGAGGGAGATCCCCTGGAGATCGCCCAGTGTGAAATGGCCAGAAAAATCTATTTTGGTGAGAATTTTGATTTTGAAGTAAAAGACAAACCCATGGTAGTGGAGTAAAAAAGGCGATATGGGAACTTTCACGAGGATATCGCCGGGCAGGCAGCAAGTATGGCACTGGAATTAAGACAAAACTTAAAACTGACGCAGCAGTTGATCATGACGCCCCAGTTGCAACAGGCGATCAAACTGCTGCAACTGTCCCGTCTTGAACTGGTCGATACGATCCGCCAGGAGATGGAGGAGAATCCTTTTCTGGACGAAGAATCGCCGGATGGTGAGACGGGAGAGGAGTCCCCGGGGAAATTTGATGAACCCGACGGATCGGACGAGCCGGAAATCCCGGAAGGTGGGGATCAGGAACCGCCCGTCCAATCCCTGGAAAGATCCGGGGAGCTGACCGGCGAAGGGGACGGGAAAGAGGAATTCGACTGGAACAGCTACCTTGAGGATTACGGTCCCGTAGGGGCCAATTACGACCACCGGGAGAGTGAAAATCCGTCCTGGGATAACGTCCTCACGTCACTGCCCTCGCTTGCGGATCACCTGACCTGGCAGCTCAAACTTTCGCGCCTGACGGAAGACGAAGTGCGGGTCGGAGAGCAGATCATCGGCAATCTCGATCCCAACGGTTATCTGGCCGTCACCCTTGAGGAGCTTGCCGAAATACTCAGCCTTGACGTATCCTTTATCGAAGCGGTGCTGGAGAAAATCCAGGATTTTGATCCCCCCGGTATCGCCGCCCGCAATCTTCAGGAGTGTCTTCTCATTCAGGCAAGAATGATCGATTCGTCCAATGAGGCGCTGCAGACGATCATTCGGGATCACCTTAAAGATCTGGAAAAGAAAAATTACGTCAACATCTCCCGGAAGCTTAAAATTACCATGCCGGAGGTATTGCGACTGGTATCCATGATCAGCAGCATGGACCCGAAACCGGGCAGTGTCTTTTCCCAGGAGCGGGTACAGCCCATTGTGCCGGATGTGTTCATCGTCAAACAGGGAAACGATTACCGGGTTGTCCTGAATGAAGATGGTATGCCGCGGCTTCGGCTCAATAACCTCTACAAGGAGGTGATGGGAGGGCTAAAAAAGGGGGCGAAAGCGGAAGAAGGCAAGCTGTACGTTCGGGAGCGGGTGCAGTCGGCGACCTGGTTGATCAAGAGCATCGAGCAGCGTCAGAGGACCGTTGAGAAAGTGGCCCAGAGCATCGTCCAGTACCAGCGGGATTTTTTCGACAGGGGCATCAATTACCTGAAACCCCTTGTTCTCAAGCAGGTGGCCGATGACGTGCAGATGCACGAATCGACCATCAGTCGTGTCTCGACCAACAAATACATGCTGACCCCCCGGGGCATCTTCGAACTGAAGTATTTTTTCAGCAGCAGCATCCAGACAGTAAACGGCGAAGATATTGCATCCAAGAGCGTAAAAGAGAAAATACGAAAGATTATCGGTGAAGAGGACGGGCAGAAGCCTCTCAGCGACCAGGACATTGTCAAGCGGTTGAAGGGGGCGGGGATCACCATTGCCAGAAGGACCGTGGCAAAATACCGGGAAATGCTCGGCATCCTCCCCTCGTCAAGGAGAAAGAAAGTGATCTTACCCACATAAAACGATTGACTTTTTTCGATAACAACACTATATGGCCAACGCTTCAGTGAAGAAATCTCATCCGCGCCCATTGCGAAGAAACGGAAAAAAGGGCGCAATGAACATTTAAGGAGGACGACATAATGAGAATTACAGTGACCTTGCGAAACGGGGAAGACGAATCCTGGCAGAAGGAATATGTGGAAGAAAGGATGAAGAAACTGGACAAATATATTGATACCCCCGCCGAGGCCCGTGTTGTTCTGCAAATTGAAAAGTTCAGAAATACGGCTGATATCGGTCTGCTGGCCAACGGTTTAAATATCAACAGCACGGAAGAAGCGAAGGACATGCATCTGGCGATCGACAACGCAGTCGATAAGCTTGAACGCCAGTTGAAAAAACACCGGGAAAAGATCCGGGCGCATAAACCCGGAGCAAAAGAGACCGGAACCCTGGGCAGTGATACAGCCGGTGAGGAATCGGAAGAGATGTCCGGCTCCCGGGTGGTTGAAATCAAGAAAGTACTGCTTTCCCCCATGTCTCTGGAAGATGCGATCCTGCAGATGGAAGAGACGAAGATCCGTTTTGTCGTTTACCGTGACACGGGCTCGGAGAATGTTCACGTCATGTATCGCCGGGAAGACGGCTCATTGGCGGTGATCGAGACGAACGGGTGATTGGCGGGAAAAGTGAAATGAAAATTGTCGATATGCTCAAAAAGGAGTTCATCTCCACGTCTCTTCAGTCCAGGGACAAGGCGGATGTGCTCTCCGAACTGTGTTCCCTTTTTGCATACGGGAACATCCGATATAATCATTCAGCCATGGTCAAAGCCCTCCTGGAGAGGGAAAAACTCGGTACGACGGGGATCGGCGACGGGATCGCGATTCCCCACGGCAAGCTGGCGGATCTGGACGACATGTACATTGCTTTCGGTAAAAGCGACGCAGGTATCCCCTTTGAAGCCATGGACGGTAAGCCGGCCCACCTTTTTTTTCTGCTTGTCGCCCCCGAACAGTCGACGGGTCAGCATCTGAAGACCCTTGCCAAGCTGTCGCGCATGCTCAAGGATGTCCAGTTCCGGAGGCACCTGATGGAAGCCAGGACATCGGAGGAACTGTACAGGATCATTTCCGAGAAGGATGATACCTGCTGAGAAGAATGGGATAAGGGGTCCGGTTGGCAATAAAATCGATCAGGGGCCTGCTCCGGGGATCCGAAGAAAGACTGGGCGTTCGGGATTTCTTTCATCTCCCCGTGCGGAGGGATATTGGGCGACCTTGCCCTCTTTGTCTGCCGGCCTCTGAAAAAATCGCCCCGGGGCAGGTTCCCCGGGGCAGCATTCTCATCCTTTCCGGGCGGGACGCAGACGATCTGCATCGCTGCCGGGAACAAAAAGCATTCCTGAACCGGATTCGGAACGGGAATTTTTCCTGTCTTGCCTTTTCCGAAAACCGTGAACCGCCTGAAGAAATCAGGCGATGCTGCGAAGAAAGCCATGTGGCCCTCTTCAGCTCGTCCTATGACGGGCCCTATTTGCTGAGTCGGTTCACCGGTCTAATCCGTGAAAGAATATTGAAAATCGTGGTGATCCATGGCGTTCTGGTCAACCTCTGCGGATGGGGTCTCCTGATCACCGGTGATGCCGGTGTGGGGAAAACCACCTGCGGTTTGGATTTGGCGCGAAGAGGCCATATCTGGATCGCCGATGATATCCTGGAAGTGGTGAAACGGGGCAGGCGGCTCCATGGCCGCGGGTATGGAACCGCGCGGGACGCCATCGCCCTTAGGGGAGTGGGGGTCGTGGAAACCCGGACTCGACCGGAAATATCCCGGATGCAGCCGGAGTCATCCCTTGACCTGTGGTGTGAATTGAGAATGAAACAGGAAGGACCGGGGGAAGAGAAAACGCGTCGCATCATGGACGTTCCTCTGCCATTTATCCCTTTCCCTTCCCCTGTCGTGCACAGGGACACGCCGACGCTCATCGAACAATGGGTGCAGGCCTTTGCCGCCGGAAAGGAGCATGTATGAAGTCCGTTCGGATTGTGATCATTACCGGGATGGCCGGTTCGGGGAAAAGTACGGTGATGCGCGCCCTGGAGGATATCGGGTTTTACTGTGTGGATAACCTGCCCGTCGTGCTCCTGCCGAAGTTTCTCAGTGTCCAGGCGGCACCTGAACTGGGGATTGAACAGGTGGCCCTGGTCATGGATCTCCGCGAAAAGAGCTTTCTCGATCAGTATCAGCGTATTTTCAGGGGATTGAAACGGCGCGGATACACTATCGAGATCCTTTTCCTGGATTCGACCGATGATGTTCTGGTTCATCGGTTCAGCGAAACGCGGCGGATCCATCCTCTGTCTCCCCAGGGAACCGTCATGGAGGGGATCCGTCTGGAACGGGAGAAGCTCACTCCCCTGAAGAAAATGGCCGATTGGGTCATCGATACAACAACGCTGAATGTTCACCAGCTCAAAGACGTCATTCAGCGGGCATATGCAACCGAAGGCGGCCTGAAAAGGCTCCTCGTCTATGTCACTTCTTTCGGCTACCGTTACGGCATTCCCATGGATGCGGACATCATTCTCGATGTGCGCTTTCTTGCCAACCCCTACTTTGTTGCAGATCTGAAGCCCCTTGACGGCCATGACCCGGCAGTGCGGGATTATGTTCTTTCTTCGCCGGAAAGCGCCCGATTCGTGGAAAAAATGACGGATCTGATCGGGTATCTGCTTCCCCTGTATGAACGGGAAGGGAAGTCCCGGCTCAACATCGCCCTGGGGTGTACCGGCGGCCGCCACCGTTCTGTGGTCATGGCGAACCGCCTGTGTGCGGATCTATGCGACTGGAATTATCCCGCCAGCGTCTACCACCGGGATATCGACAAGGCCTGATTTCCTCTAGAAGGAAACCTCCAACTTTTTCTTGACGTTATCGGCGATCCAGTGCGGATCCCACCATTCAATGGGATTGACGAACTGTCCTCCCACCATGATGCCGAAGTGCAGGTG
>CAZIPU010000139.1:0-6397 GCA_964541005.1 uncultured Syntrophales bacterium
CGCCCGGGCCAGGCTGTTTCCGAACCGGTTACAGAACGCCCCTTCCGATTCGGGACCAAGGTTCACCGCTTTTTCCAGCAGATCCCGTCCTTCCTCGATGCGTCCCTCACCCAGCAGCAGATCCGCCAGATCCAGGTATAGAAGCGGGTTCGTCCTGCCGGCAAGACATGCTTTCAGTATCTCCTCGGCAGCCGAAATATGGCCGGCCTTGAGGTATGCTTCGGCCAAACGGCAGAGGAAAATTTCCTCCCGTTCCGGTTCGATCTCCACGGCCTTTGCATACGCTTCCCGGGCCTTATGAAGCTCACCCTCGGCGGCATAGGCATTTCCAAGGCAGCAGAAAACGGCGGAGGAATCTGGTTCCATGGCAATCATTCTTTCAAAGATTCCAATGGCGTCATGCCATCGCCCGATCCGCAGGTAGGCGTCGCCCAGGTCGCCCAGGAGCGCAAAATCATCCTTCTGGACAGCCACCGCCCGCTCGCAGGTATCGACCAGCAGATCCAGATTCCCGTCTTTCTTGTAGATACGAACGAGTTCGTCGAAGGCAAAACCGCTGAATACCTTCCGTTTCAGTTCCTTTTCAAAAAGTTCCTGAAAGCTTGCAACGGCTTCCTCCTTCCGTCCACAGTCATGGTAAATCCAGGCCAGAGCAAAGTGATAGGAATCATCTTCAGGGTGACTCCTCATCAATTCACGGTACAGCGAAATAGCCTCATCATAGCAACCGGCCCGTGCAAGCTCCTGCGCTCGCATCAACTCCTGATCAGGGTCTTGATAATCGTTCATGGCTTTTGTCGATAACCCGATGGAACGTTCCTCCTATCGGAGCCGCCTTTCAGCAAGAGCAGGTTCCCCCGGTCTTCAGGTTGGATGTAATCTTGAAACCCGCACCGGGCGTGTATTCAATAAAATCGATCCCGATAGGTTTCGCCTTTTCATAGAGATCTTTGGCAATCAGGAAAGTAATCCCCTGAATCACGATCACTTCGTCATCATCATGGGGCTGATCCAGAACCAGCTCCAAGGCGTCCCCGCAGCACGTATCCGCCATGGCCAGGCGAATCTTCTGGTCACCTTCTATCCGCTCCATGAGATTCATAAGAAAATCGATCGCCTTTTCCGTTACATCCAGCATATTTTCCTCCATATCGGGTGCACCTCGATACCGGCACATCATCATAGAATCTCTTCAATCCGACTCTGCATGGCCCGGACGGAATCGACTCGAATCCTCTTTTTTCGTGTTAAAAAACCAACCCTCTCGAGGCAATCAGCAACAGCCGGCCCCCTCTGTCTTCAGTTTGGACGTAATCTTGAAGCCGCCTCCGGGACCGGTCCCGGCGAAGTCAATTTCAATCGGCTTGGCCTTTTCGTAGAGATCCTTTGTTACCAGAAAGGTAATTCCCTGCTTGACGAAGACTTCGTCATTTTCCTGGGGTTCATCCAGAACCAGCCCTAATCCGTCTCCCCCTCAGGTCTCCATCATGGACAGGCGGATTTTCTGATTGCCTCCCATCTGGTCCATCATCTCCGCAAGAAATTTCAGGGCGTCATCCGTCACTTCCAGCATGATCTCCTCCTTCGTGTCGTTTTCAATCCGGCGCTAAAGTATAACATAATTCTTTTTTGTCAACCCGATTTTATCCGGCCGGGGCGACAGGCCGGAAGACTTTCCCGTTGACACGAAACCGTTTCCTATTTATATGACCCCAACAGGGCTCACTGCATGATCCCTTTTTTTCAACCTCATATCGGGAGGGTTTGCATCATCCATGTTTGACTATGCGACGTACCTCAAGCGGCTTCATGAGGGGGATTCAGAGATCAATCCCTTTCTGGGCTTCATGGGAATCAGATATGAAACGATCCGTGACGGATACGCGAGGTTCCGTATGACCATCCGCCCTGAATACCTTCAGGGTGCAGGGCTGGTTCAGGGGGGGATCATGGTGGCCATGGCGGATGAAAGCATCGCCCATGCCGTCATGCCTTTGCTGAAAGAAAACGAAGGGCTCACAACGGTGGAGCTGAAAAGCAATTTTCTGGCGCCGGTCAGGGAAGGAGAGCTGCTTTCCGAAGCGACGGTATTCAAGAAAGGCAAATCGATCATTATCGGTGACTGCCTGATCAAGGACGACCAGGACCGGCCGGTCCTGCGGTGCACGGCAACCTTTCTGATCGTCACGGCAAAGGAGAAATTGGTCCGCAAACCGAAGGAACAAACTGCCGTCCTTCCGGACACCAAGAAAGAAGACGCCAGGCAGACGCATCTTTTCTAACAGGTTCCACCGTAAAAGGGAGAAAGGAGTTTCCGCATGTCGGCATCGTCAGAAAACCGCGAATGTTCAACCACATACTTCCCGGGTCCCGGTCCCGTCAATACGCGGACCGTCCTTCAGGCAGCGTCAAAGCGATTCGGATCGGGCGGGATCCATCATGTGTTGATCGCCACCTGCAGCGGCAAAACGGCCCTGGATGCCCTGGAGATATTTCCTCCCGAAACCCCGATTATCGCCGTTACTCACGTGGCGGGGTTTGCCGCCTCCAATACTCAGGAACTCCCGGACAAAAACCGGCTCGCCCTGGAACAAAAGGGGATTACCCTCTTTACCGGTCAGCATGCCTTCGGCGGCGTGGGGCGTGCCGTCCGGAACAAGCTCAATACCTACCAGGTCGATGAAATCATGGCTTACACCCTCCGGACCTTCGGCCAGGGAACCAAGGTGGCCATCGAAATCGCCCTGATGACGGCCGATGCGGGGCTCGTCCGGACCGACGAAGATGTAATCGCCATCGGGGGCACGGCCGAAGGGTGCGACACGGCGCTGGTTTTGCAGCCTGCCAACAGCTATCGTTTCTTCGACCTGAAGATCCGGGAAGTCATCTGTAAGCCGTTTAATTTCTGAGGTTTCCCCCGTTGGTATTTCTCATGCGGATTTAGTTTAGACAACTGGTATCCAAGATTGCCATTTGATTTCAGGTAAAAATCTTTAGACGTCACCCCGGACTTGATCCGGGGTCCATTTCCAGTGTCCGACATCTTGCGAATGGATGCCGGATCGGAATTCGTCGTGGCACAACAGAGTGCAGGCCGCGCTATGCCCGCCTCATTTAGAAACGGGAGGACGGAGCCTGCCCACACGCTCGCGTTCGTTCGCAACGATATGATAAGCATGATGAAAAGACAATGAAATGAAAGACGCTTCCTTCTACCAACCTTTCAAGGATGCGGAAGCATGCCTGCGGAAACTTAAGGTTTCCCCCGGCGGGAAACCCGCCGCGGTCAAAATCCGTTCTGAAAAGCATTCACCGCAGGATGAAGCGTCTCTTTTCCGCGCCGCCATGGCGGACGTCGTCCCCCTGGCCGGTGACCGCCGTTTTCCCCGTCAACCGTTAAAAAATTGCCCCGTCCGGCGCCCGGATATTCATGACCGGGAAGAAACCCTGGCGGCCATGCGCCGCCTCATTGTACGGGGAGAAGGATATACCGTATCCGATACACCGGAGTACATGGAAGGGACGGGTTACCGCCTGCCGCTGGAATGGGCCCGGCGGCTTCACCGGGGAGATTTTCCCATTCAGGCCCACATCGATCTTCACGGGTACACGATCCCGGCGGCCAAACCGGCCCTGGAGTCTTTTCTGTCCGACGCGATTGCTTCAGGAAAACAGTCCGTCCTGATCATCCACGGGCGGGGGCTTTCCTCGCCGGGGGAACCGGTCCTGAAAAACCTGGTGAAAGACTGGCTGACCCGCTGTTCCTGGCGGAAATGGATCATCGCCTTTGCCAGCGCCCGGGCCTGCGACGGCGGCGCCGGCGCGACCTATGTCCTCCTGCAGCCCCATGCCGCCACACTGCACCGCAACCGTTCCCGCAGGTATTGCCGTGCCCATCCCATTGAAGAGACGTAAAACCATAGCACATCAGCAACCGGTCTTCGGAATTTCTTATAATCCAATAATGGTCATTTCGACCGCCGGGAGAAATCTCAGAGGTCATCCCGGGCTTGCCCCGGGATCCATTTCCCGTACGAATCCTTTCTGGATGCCGGATCGGTGTCCGGCATGACATATGATCAATCCTCTGTCAGGGGATTCCCTGTAATCACCTGAAAAGCTTCGCAATATGCCCCCACTCCCGACAGAATCCCCCGATACCGGTTCAGGCCCTTCGCCGCCTCGTCATAGGCGACAATCGTTACCTGGGAGGCATGACAGCAGAGTGCCGCTGCCTTGAGATCGATCCAGGGGGTGATATCCTTATAATATGCAGGTGAAACGATGGGCGTCCAGACCTCGTAGGCCAGGACGTACTTGACCGGCCAGGGCATCATGCCGCAGTCCCGGAACCAGGGGCCGCCGGCCCGTCGGACCGCTTCCAGGACGAGCTCGTGAGTCACCCGGTGGTCCCGGGGCGTCTCCTGCGCATGGGGCAGGTAAACGACATCGGGTTTCGTCTCCCGGACAAGTTCGACCAGGGTGCGGATGCGTTCCGGTGAGAAGTCGAGATACCCGTCGGGGAAACGGAGGAAGATCAGATCCTTCACACCGAGAATTTCCGCCCCCTGCCGGGCTTCCCCTTCCCGGACAACCTTCAGTTCATCAGGAGGAATGGCAAGGCTCCCCGCCTCGCCGGACGTTAGATACACAATGACCACCTCATCGCCCGCCCGGACATGGGCGGCAATGGTCCCGCCGCAGCCGATTACCTCATCATCCGGATGAGGCGCAAAAACCATGATTTTCATGACAAACCCTCCGCAGTAGCGCTAAAGAACTTTTTAAGAGGTTTCTCAGGATTTCACAAGACCTTTTTGTCATCTGAAATCATTAAAATCGTTGACAATTATCGAAGATCGTTTTACCTTGCATTCCACCTGCACGGGGGTTTCATTGAAATGCGGGGCGGGCTCTACCGTCATGTTTTTGAATCAGTGAGTAGTTTCCATCCTATCTTTGCTTTAAACAAAAGCGCATATGCGAGATTTTTTATCGGTTATTGTTGCGTTAATTCTAGTCTTTGTTAGTGCTGTAGAGGCATTCTCACAGGAAGACACCTTGGTAATTTCTTGTTACCAAAAGGAGAATCGCTTAATTATTGAATACTGTAATTCTTTCGATCGTTCCCGCATAAGAGCAAAAAATCCCTACACCACACAGATTGTATCTCTATGGGACCTCATGACTTATAATCAATGTCCAAAAGATCACCGTTTCGCTTGTGATAATTGCTCTGCCAAGAAGATAAACAAAAGAATAATCGATTGTCGATTGGGAAATAGTATCTATAAAGTCACTATTAAACCTGATCCATATAATCCTGATGATCTACAGGGCGAGTGTGGAGCCTGTGTTAGCGGAACAGTTTCCATAGAGAAAGATGGCAAATCAATATTAAACGACAAGGACTTAGGTGGAATAGGTAACTATCATACTAACTTTGATGTTTCAACGGTGTCAAATATAGAAGTTTTTGCAGGTGAAGAGACTGCTCACATCACGGAAATATTCGATTACGCGGAATGTAAGTTTTCAAAATCAGCTTCATGGACCTTTGCTCCAAGCTTCGACTGCACAAAACAATTGAATAACGTTGAAAAGATGATTTGTAATGATAGGGAACTTGCAGAGGAAGACGTACGACTCTCTTCGGAATACCAATATGCTCTTTGCCTCTTGCCAAACAAAACTGCCATAAAGAAAGAACAAGATACTTGGCGTCAAAGAATCCGAGATGAATGCCTCGACCGGAACTGCATACTTAAGGCCTACAAATTGCGGTTAAAATCTCTCAAAAAAAATAACAAAGAGGAAAATTAAAGGAAAAGATAGAAATGTTTCTCTTTTAAGAAACGTGTGTTACTGCTCCATGAACGGCAGGGTTAACTGCCGGGTGTGGGATTTGTGGAGGCAGCGGCGGCAGGCAGGGTGGCGGCGGGACCGGGCGAGGCAGGCATCCAGGTCGACGAAGTACTGGTGGCTTTCACACCACTTGATCTTTTCGCTCTCCGCCAGTTCCGGCAGGATTTTTTTCTTTCCCCGCATCGACTTCCGTCCTAATTTCGGCATCGGACCGCTCCATGGATTCAAACAAACGGTGACGCCGACTCTACTGTTACAAATATCCCCGACACAACCTGACGATTTGTCATCCACATGCATTCCGGAAACTTCTGACCGTTCCTATCAGATTCTTCGTCGCTTCGCGCCTCAGAATGACAAATAAGAGGTCGATTTAAGACGGTCTCAGCCCACCGTTTCATTCATCGGCAGGTTGAACCCGCCCCTGCATCTCAGAATGAACAAAAGGGGTTGGCGGTCATTATAGACGCGATCCCCGAAAAAGAAAAGCCCCACATGGACTGTGGGGCTTTTCGATTCATTTTACTGCCCG
>CAZIPU010000140.1:0-6330 GCA_964541005.1 uncultured Syntrophales bacterium
ATTTCCGATATTTCCTGTTCCCGTGATTCCTTGTAAGCGCCGCCTTTCATGAGCTGGAGGTAATCCAGGATGATCAGTCCCAGTCCGGCGTCCGCCTTGAGGCGTCTTGCCTTGGCCTTCATTTCCAGAACCGTGATGCCCGGGGAATCGTCGATAAAAATCTGCGCTTCCGACAGGTCACTTGACGCTTTGACCAGCTTCGGCCAATCCATCTCCCCCAGGAAACCCTTTCTCAAGCGCTGGGAGTCGACCCGGGCCTCGGAGGCAAGCATACGGAAAACGAGTTGTTCCTTCGCCATTTCCAGGGAAAAGACCGCCACGGCGATCCCGGATTTCAGGGCCGCATTCTGTGCGATGTTCAGGGCGAAAGCCGTTTTACCCATGCTCGGACGCCCGGCGATGATGATCAGATCCGAGTTCTGCAAACCCGAGGTGATTTCATCGAGTTTGTCGAATCCCGTCGGTACTCCCGTGATGAGGTCCTTCTTTTCGGCCAGTTTTTCGATCTTCCGGAAGCTGTCCTTGACGACGTCCTTCATCGTGTAGAAGGACGGACGGATCTTGTTCTCCGAGATTTCAAAAATCGCGTGTTCCGCCTCGTCGAGGATCGTGTCAAGATCGGAACCGGAAGTCGCGTAAGTTTTCTGCAGAATTTCCGTCGCCGTGGCGATCAGGCTCCGGAGAACGGCCTTTTCCTTGACGATCCGGCAATAGTAGGCGATGTTGGCTGCCGAGGGAACACTGTCAACGAGGGACGCAAGGTAGGCCATGCCGCCGACCTGATCCAGTTGTCCCCGGTCCTTCAACAGGTTGCTCAGGGTGATGAGATCGCTGGGCTCACCCCGATCGGAGAGATCCGTGACGGCATCAAAAATCTTCCGGTGCCCTCCGTTGTAGAAGTCGGCACCGGTCAGAATTTCCAGAACCGTGTTAATAGCTTGATTTTCAAGTAGAATCCCCCCCAGAACCGATTGCTCGGCTTCTATGCTCTGGGGAGGTACTTTGTAAAGGGATGCATCAATATCCGTTTTTGCGGGCATATGCGCAGAGACCTGACAATAAAAATAATCCGGCCTGCCGTCAACTCGGGTGATGTTGAGGGGAAGATGCAAAACAAACCATGACGCCCGTCCTGATCGAACCGGCGTCATCAAACATCAGTCTTCTCCGACAACAACAACTTTAATCTCGGCGCTCACACCGGCGTTCAATTTGACTCTCACGGGAAACTCACCGAGGGCCTTGATCGGTTCGTCCAGAAGGATGTTTCTTCGGTCGATCTCGATCCCCTGCTGCGATAAATTCTCTTCGATATCCCTGGCGTTCACGGAACCGAACAGCTTATCCTGCTCCCCAACCTTCCTGGCGATGGTGCAAACGACCGCCGCCAGTTGAGCGGCAAAACCCTCCGCCTTTTTCTTTTCCTTCTCCATCTTTTGCAGGATCTGTTTCTTCTCCTGCTCGATCATACGGATATTCCGGCTGTTGACCTCGGCGGCAAGACCCTGGGGAATGAGAAAATTCCGCCCGTAGCCGTCGGCGACCTTGACGACGTCTCCCGCTTTGCCAAGAGCACTGACATCTTCTTTTAAAATGACCTGCATCTGAATCCTCCTGTACTTTCTGAAACACCCCAGTCCACAACCCGTACCCGTTTGGGGTTCACCCGGGAAGAGACAAGGAGCGTACCCTACAAAAAGTGAAAGCTTTCCACATGATGTTCGGGTGAGGGGGAAGGAATCCGCTGTAACAAGGACAACGCCGCCCAGTCCGGCCGGCAACTCTTCCGCACAGCAGAAAACAGGGTCCCTCGCCCCGGTTTACTTCCCGTCCGCCACGACAAAGGGCAGCAGAGCAATCGATCTGGCCCTTTTGATCGCAAGGGTTATTTCCCTCTGGTGTTTCGAGCAGGTTCCCGTGATTCTCCGGGGCATGATCTTGCCGCGTTCGGTCAGGAAATCATGCAATGACATGGGATCCTTGTACTCGATTTTCAAATTGGAATCGGAACAGAACCGACAGAATTTCCTTCGATGGAAAAATTTCTTCTGGGGCCGAGCACCCTGAGGACGGGACTGATAATTTCCTGGTGTCATTTCTCTTCCTCCTTCGCATCAACACTTGCTTCCGTTGCTTCAGCCGTGGCGGCCTTATCCGCCCCTTCCGGGATGATAACCTTGGGCTCGGCGCCTTCCGCCTCTGCCTGGCCTGCCTTGGCTGCCGCCGCGATGATTTCATCCACTTCCGCTGCGGTAATCTCTTCGGCGGTCTTGACGGTGAGGAATTTCAGGATCTTATCGTCGATTTTGAGATTGCGCTCCAGTTCATCGACAATATGACTGTCCCCGGCAAAATCGAACAGGACGTAGAATCCCATGTTCTGCTTGCGGATATCGTACGCCAGTTTTCTTTTACCCCATTTTTCGATCTTGATGATCGCCCCCTTGCGCACCGTCACCATGTCCTGGTAACGTTCGATCATCTCGCTGAGCTCGGTGTCAGGGAGATTCGATAAAGCAATAAAAACAACATCGTACCTTCTCAATGACCTGCCTCCTTTCGGCTCTGAAGCCCGATCACCATGATCGAGCAAGGAGTCCTAAAAATTTAGGATGTTACAAAGTAAACCGGCCTTTTATTATAGAAGACCGGAGAAATCAAGACTTTTTATGTTCATCGGACCGGGCCGATTTTACCGCCTTGCAGGCGACGCCGAGGTTTCAGATATACCGGAACCAGTAATCCTCGATGAAACGGAAATTCTGCTGTACCGCCTCTTTCCCGGCCAGGATTTCCCCGTGGCCGCTCAGCAGGATCTCGACATCGAGGTTCTTCATCCTCCGGATGCTCTCCTTCAGCAGGGGGCCGCTCCCCTCGGGCAGGTCCGTACGGCCGATCCCCTGGTTGAAGATCACATCCCCGGAGAACAGCACCTTTTTCTCCGGCCAGTACAGGCAGACCGATCCGGGGGAATGTCCGGGCGTGTTAAAAATCTCGAGAGTTACATCCCCCATCTTAAGCTGCCCTTCGGACAGGTACAAATCCGGCTCGGGGATGTCATAATGGGGACCGGCCCACTCCCGGATAAACCGGTACTCCTCCCGGCTCAGGGCAAGAAGGGAAGGGTTCTGCAGGCGGAAGGCCGCCTCCAGGTGATCCGGATGACCGTGGGTTATCAGAACGTAATCGATCTCGGAAAGCCGCACGCCCCGCTGTTGCAGAGCCTGTTCCACGTGCCCGAAGAGATGGTCATGCCCCGGATCGATGAGAATTTTCTTATCCCGGTCGATGAAATAGGTGTTGCAGTTGTTTTCACGATAATCCTGCCAGATGAACGCGTAAAGCCCGTCGGATATCTTCATGAAATGTACCTCCCCGATATATTCTCATCATTGCTAAAATTCTATTCCCAGATTCAACTGGGGCCTGATAAATTCTCCCAGGGCCTCCATGTCACCCTGCGGAGACGATCCGTGCAATATCAGAGGCAGCAAGGTTTCAAAGGACATCTGTTCCTTTTCGGAAAAGGGTTCTTTCCGGTCCTTTTCCTGTGCCGGCACAAGGCGGGAAAGAGACAACGTCAGCCCGAACCAGCGGACTTCATTCCACCTATTCTGACCAGCGGACTCCCATACCGGCAGATCATCACCCAACAACGAGACGGATTGTTCATCCAGTTTCATCAGGTCGTCCGGTTTCTTCTCCGCCTCCAAGGCCAGGACATCCGCCCGGAAGGCCGGGTTTACGGAGAAAAAGCTTTTCCGGGATGCACGCGGCTTCGCCCCGGAAAACGCCTCGGACACCGGTATAGCCAGAATCAACACGGCAACGAGAAAGATCTTTATCCATTTCATGACTGTCTCACCTTACTTACCGCGCGTCCCGGCTGTCGAGGAGGATCAGTACACGGTCCTGATGGAGTGGATCGTCCCGTTTCATATGGTTCAGCCTGAGAAGCGCTGCCAGGGAAACACCCTGCTTCCTGGCAATATCCTGTAGTGTATCCCCCTTTTTCACCCGGTAGGTTTTATAGGCGGGGCTGTTTTTTTTCGCCGTATTTCCGCGAGTTTTTTCCAATTCGAAGACCATCTCCGGGGTCTTCTCCTTAACTTCAATTTTCAGGCGTTTTCCCACATATAAAGGGGCGCCCATTTTCAGCCGGTTAAGCTCCAGAAGGCTGCTCAAGCTCACCCCGAAGCGATCCGCAATCCGGCTCAGACTGTCTCCCCTGGCAACGGTGTAAAAGAAAAACGGCGGGGCCGTCATCTTACCGCTCCTTGTTCCGACCGGTTCCCTCGTCTCATTACCGCCGAGAGGCTTTCCATCCTTTTCCTTCTCCATCAAAGCCCTGGCCGAATCTTTTTCTTTTCCCGCAATCTTCAGGCGTTTTCCCACATATAAAGGGGCGCCCATTTTCAGCCGGTTAAGCTCCAGAAGGCTGCTCAAGCTCACCCCGAAGCGATCCGCAATCCGGCTCAGACTGTCTCCCCTGGCAACGGTGTAAAAGAAAAACGGCGGATTTGTTTTTCCCAAGTCGCCGCCCCTGACCGCCTTTCGCGTTTCCTGCCGTCCGGCCGCTTTTCCATCGTCTGTTTTCTTCAGCAAAGCCGTTTCCGTATCTTTTCGCTCCCCTGCAATTTTAAGGTGTTTCCCCGTGTACAGGGGATCCTCGATTTTCAACCGGTTCATCTCCAGAAGATCCCCGAGCGTCACCCCGAAACGAACGGCGATTTTGTTCAGCGTGTCGCCTTTTTCTACAGTATAAAGGAAAAACGGACGGGGAAGCGGCTTGTCCGCCGGCAAGATCTCCTTCCCGACGGTTTCTTTCGGGGATTCCGCTTGAACGAGTACGCCCGGAGGCGTAACGGGAGCTTCTTTCAGGAAAAACTGGACAACGGACCGGGAAATCGTATCCGAGACTTTCTTTTGAAAGGGTGCGCTGCAGAGCAGTTTTTCCTCATCCGGGTTGGAGATGTAGGCCGTCTCGATCAGGACGGCGGGTATCTCCGGCATTTTAAGGACACGGAAAGGGGCCTCCTGGACCCGGTCGAATTTCAACTCCCCGATGTGATCCAGTTCCCAGAGCACACTCATGCCGAAGGCCTTCGATACGTTGATCGTGTTCGTCTGGCACATGTTGATCAGGATGGGATTGGTCTCCTCCTTCATGTCCGCATCCCGTGCTCCGCCCACGATGTCGGCAAGGTTCTCGTTCTGGGCGAGGATCTTCGCAGCCACGCTGCTTGCTTCCCCCAAAGACAGGCAGTAGACGGAACTGCCGCGGGCTTCGCGGTTTTTCGCCGCGTCGGCATGAACGCTGATGAACAGATCCGCGCCGTATTCGCGGGCAATCTGAAGCCGCTTGTTAAAGGGAACGTAATAATCTCCGTTCCGGGTCAGGTAGGCCTGGAAGAAGCCGTGCCGGTCCAGGTTCTTCTTGAGCCGCCGGCCGATGGCCAGGACGACATCCTTTTCATAAGCCCCGTTCTTTCCGACGGCACCGGGATCATCCCCGCCGTGACCGGGGTCGATGACGATAATCTTCTTCTTTTTTGAAACCTTTATCTGTTCACGGACCCGG
This sequence comes from uncultured Syntrophales bacterium, assembly GCA_964541005.1. Taxonomy (GTDB): domain Bacteria; phylum Desulfobacterota; class Syntrophia; order Syntrophales; family JAAYKM01; genus JAAYKM01. Next base: position 5,582 of record CAZIPU010000140.1, read on the forward strand.
CTTTCCTGCCGGCTCACTTCCGGAAGCTCGATATCGATGACCAGGCGGTCCGGTTTATCCAGGAACTGCTTCAGGGGAAAGACATTCGCCTCCGAGCCCTTTCCCAATTCCATCCGGACCAGAACATCTCCTTCAGACGGCACCGCAACGGTCAGCTTTCCGATCCCTGATTTATCGATCCGCGTTTCCCGGGGAACCGATTCGGCGCAGGTTGCCTCCCGGAAGGTCACGGTCAGATTCCCGTCCTGACGGGAGGTTTCGAAGACGGGCGGCGCGGTCAGGTCGAAAACGATCCGCGTGTGGTCGGGTGCGTTCCAGTATCGCATGTTGGTTACGCTTCCACCGGCCTCGGCGCCATCTGCAGAGGAAAAGACCCCTGCCAGGAATATCAATAATATGAAAAGCCTGAATATTTTATCATTCATGTTGTTACCTTTAACAAATCGCGCTTGATCGCGCAAGACGAAGGATGACCTGCCCCGGTGGGCAAAAAACGGAATAAAACCGCAAATCCTTCGGGAACAGGCCATAACGAATTCAGGCGCAGCGGCAGGTTTTTAAGAGGGGAGCCTCCGCCTCGTTTAGAAAAAACATTGAATATTTTCCCAAGCCATAGTATGAATCCGCCCTGTCGTTGATTTCATCCCTGAAGAAGGGGTATCCCGATATCGGGCGATTAGCTCAGCTGGATAGAGCGTTGGTCTCCGGAACCAAAGGCCCCGAGTTCGAATCTCGGATCGCCCACCAAT
>CAZIPU010000141.1:0-6274 GCA_964541005.1 uncultured Syntrophales bacterium
TCGTCACCAAGCTTGTTGTCGAAAAAGAAAGCGGGCGGATACTGGGAGCCCAGTGTATCGGTCCGGGTGATGTGGCAAAACAGATTGCCCAGTGGGCCATGGCTATTGCCGGTAAACTCTGTGTGGAAGATATCGTGAATGCAGATTTGCCTTATGCCCCTCCGTTTTCCCTGGCCATCGATCATTTCATTGCCACAGCGCATGTGATGCAGAACAAGATGAAAAACCGCATGAAAGGGATCAGTGCCACGGAAGTGAAAGAAAAACTGGATGCGGGGGGCCCGCTCTTTATTTTAGACATCCGCGATGCTGTAGAATTCGAAACCATGCGCCTGGGTATCGGAGAGGAACTGATTCCGCTGGGGGCGTTGCGCAGACGGATCGGTGAGCTTCCCGCGGATAAAAATACGGAAATTATCTGTTATTGCAAAATATCCCTGAGAGGATATGAGGCGGCGTTGGTCTTGGAGGCAAACGGTTGGAACAATGTCAAGGTTATGGAAGGGGGCATCATGGCCTGGCCTTATGCCCGAGAAAAGTAAGAACGGTTAATTTGTCCTTGAACGAAGCAAGCTGGACACGGCGTGGAACTTCGGGATGCTGTTTTCGTAATTGGGAACGCCGTCCTGATATAAGTGTATTACATTCGCACAAGGGAGGTGCCGGATGATTCTTGCCGTAGCATCCGGAAAAGGAGGAACCGGTAAGACGACGGTTTCCGTCAATTTGGCGCGGGTATGGGGTTCCGATGTCAATCTTTTTGACTGTGACGTGGAAGAGCCCAATGCCCATCTGTTTTTTCCGGGGCAATTGACGACGGAGGAAATCGTCACCATGCCGATTCCTCAAGTCGAGGAGGCCCTCTGCGACGGTTGCGGTGAATGCGGCCGGTTCTGCGAATACCACGCGATCGTTTCCTTCGGTACGACGCCGTTGATATTTCCGGAGATGTGCCACGGTTGCGGCGGCTGTATGCGCATCTGCCCCAGACAGGCCATCCATGAGGTAGGCAAGCGGATAGGCACGGTCAGTGTGTTGAATTCGGGTAATATCCGGTTGGTTCAGGGACGTCTGGACGTGGGTGTCGCCACTGCACCGCCGCTTATCCGCAGTGTGAAGTCGCGTCTGCAAAGCGGTGAACCGGCAATCCTGGATGCGCCCCCCGGCACCTCCTGTCCCGTGATCGCGGCGATCCGCGATACGGATCTGGTCGTTCTGGTTACGGAGCCCACACCATTTGGCCTCCATGACCTCAAGCTTGCCGTTGATATGGTGCGTGTGATCGGTATTCCCTTCGGGGTGATTGTGAACAGAATGGGTGTGGGTGATGATCGGGTTCATCGTTTCTGTGAAGAAGCGCATATTCCACTTCTGATGGAAATACCGGATGATCGGAGGATTGCGGAAGTCTATTCGCGAGGGGCATTGGTGGTCGAATCACTTCCGGAATATCGCCGGACCTTTGAAGATCTCTGGGAAAAGATTTTGAATATAAAGACAAGGAGCATGAACAATGCCGACTTATGAGTATGAATGCGAATCCTGCCGCCTGAGATTCGAGCGCTGGCAGGGGATCAACGAAGCACCGGTTGTACAGTGTCCGGAATGCAGCGGGAAAGTTCACCGGCTGATCAGTGGTGGTGCGGGCTTTATCATGAAAGGGGCCGACAGCGGCGGCTTAAGCGAAAAAAGCGGTGGGTGTGCTTTTGAACAGACGGGGAGGACCTGTTGTGGTCGCAATGAGCAGTGCGGACAATCCCCCTGCGGGAGTGAATGATGAGCGGCATGGAACTCAAATATGTTTACGGGCCGGTCATATCAAGACGTCTGGGAAGATCTCTGGGAGTCGATCTGGTGCCGCATAAAGTCTGCAGTTATGACTGCGTTTATTGCCAGCTCGGGACGACCACACACAAGACGCTGGAACGACGGGAATACATGCCGGCGCAGGTGATTCTGACGGAACTGCGGGAGAAGTTAACGCAGCAGGCAGATGTGGATTTCATTACCCTGGCCGGTTCCGGAGAACCGACCCTCAACAGGGCTATGAAAGAGGTGATCTGCGGCATCAAGGAAATGACGGTCGTTCCCGTTGCGGTTTTAACCAACGGATCGTTGTTGTGGATGACGGAAGTACAGGACGCATTAATGGATGCGGATATTGTCCTGCCTTCTTTAGATGCCGGAGATGAAGCGTTGTTCCAGTACGTAAACCGTCCCCACCCGGATCTTTCTTTTGACCGGATCGTCGAAGGCATGGTCGATTTCACCCGGCGTTTCCCGGGGGAAGTTTGGCTTGAGGTGCTGTTGCTGGCAGGTGTAACGGATGTCAAGGTTGATGTGAAAAAGATTGCCAAACTGGTGGAACGCATCGGACCGGCAATAACCCATCTGAATACCGTCTGCCGCCCACCGTCCGAAGGGTTCGCCCTTCCGGTTTCCCTGGAACATCTGTCCTCCTTGCAGGGGATTTTCCCGGGAAAGGTGGCTATCATTGTGGAGAAAACCGATCAGGAGATTTCCCAAGTCGAAGGTTCCGAGTCCCGGGATGGTGACATTCTGGCATTGCTCAGCAGACGCCCCTGCACGTCATCCGAAGTGGCGGGTAGTCTGGCAATTCATCCGACGGAAGTCCTGAAGCGCATGGAAAGCCTGGTCGAGTCGGGAAAATTGAGACGAATACCGGCCGGAGGAAGGTATTTTTACGCGATCGTCCGTTCCAAGAATGTGGCAAGTGAATCATGAAGAACGAAGAAAATCGCCGTTTGAATGAAGACCCGAAGACGATGGATCGCTATGTTAAATCCTGCAGTAAGGATTTCTGGCAGGCCGTTTTTCAGGTTGAGTTAGATTATCTGTTAACACATCTGACAGGATGCCGTGACATTTTGAGTGTCGGCTGCGGCCCCGCGTTTATTGAAGGAGAATTGAGCAAACTGGGGTTCCGTGTGACCGGTCTCGATGTTTCCCGGGAAGCCCTGGGCCATGCATCGGATCAGATCCGAACCATTACGGCCGGAATAGAGGACGTAACTTTGCCGGAATCTTCATTCGATGCGGTCATTTATGTCGTGTCCCTGCAGTTCATTGAGGACTACCGGAAAGCCCTGGAGAAAACCGCCTTGGTCTTGCAGCCCTGCGGCCGTATCATCGTCATGCTGTTGAATGCGGAATCAGCCTTTTTCAAAGATAAAATGTCGGATCCCGATTCTTATGTCCGCAAAATTCGCCACACGGATTTACAGGCGATTGAGGAGACCATGGCGGAACGTTTCCAGGTGCATACGGAATACTTCATGGGCATCCGCCAGGGAGAATTGTTTGAAAGTCAGGATCCGATTTGGGCAGCGCTTTACATCATCACCGGAACAAAACCGGCGGGAATGGGAAAGGGACAGAAAAAGTGAAGGAACTGGTTGTCATCAGCGGCAAGGGAGGTACGGGAAAAACCAGCTTGACGGCCTCGTTCGCCTGTCTGGCCGATCAGCCGGTTATTGCCGATTGTGATGTTGATGCGGCGGACCTGCACCTGGTTCTGAAGCCCCAGGTTAAGGAGCGTCACGATTTTTACAGCGGCCGGGAGGCGTTCATTCGCCCGGAACGCTGTATCGGTTGCGGTATCTGTGCCGATGCCTGCCGCTTTGAGGCTATAAAAGAAATACAGAAACCGGGGCAACCAACGCTTTTTACAATTGATCCGATTTCCTGCGAGGGGTGTGGTGTCTGTGTTCGGATCTGTCCGGTCCAAGCTGTCGATTTCCCGAAGCGTCTCTGTGGTGAGTGGATGGTTTCGGAAACCCCTTACGGTTCAATGGTCCATGCCCGGCTGGGTGTTGCCGCTGAAAATTCCGGCAAGCTGGTTACTACGGTGCGTCGCGAGGCGGCACGCATTGCTCTGGAGGAAAAAGGTAACCTGATTATTGTGGACGGCCCTCCGGGAATCGGCTGTCCGGTGATTGCATCCATTACGGGGGCCAGTCAAATTCTGGTGGTAACGGAGCCAACTGTTTCGGGGGAACATGATCTGGAAAGGGTTCTTTCTCTGGCAAGGCACTTCAGTATTCCCGCCGCCGTCTGTGTGAACAAGTGGGATTTGAATCCCCAAATGACGGAGCGCATCGAGAAACAAGCCATTCTTTCAGGATCGGAGATCGCGGGGCGTATCCGTTATGACCGTTCGGTCACGCAGGCCCAGTTAAGGGCTCAGTCTATTGTGAAAACAGAGGCACCCTGTGTCGTGGATATTAAGAAACTGTGGGGTGGTTTAGGATTTTAGATGCGTTTGGCGGATGCGGATAATCTGGTTTTTCTTTGGTATACTAACCCAACTTTCGCAGTTCTTATATATTCCTTAAAATTCCTTAAAAACTCTCAACGCTTTTGAAAAAGTCTTGGCTCTCTGGGAGGTTTTTTGTAGAAGACTTGCTGTATCGGATCATGCATAGCGTTGATCCGCCACGAACAATAGCGATATAATAAGTCGAACAGCCTCCACTTCGGAGAAAAGCCTGTCGAAAAAACCCATGAATCGTCAACAATGAATAAAGCAAAATTTTTCCGGTAGGGTTGCAACGAACTTTCATCAGGACCTGAAAATCGCTGGACTAACGGGATCGAACCAAAATGACTATCTGTATTCGTTGTGAACAGTATTAAATAGGGACCTGTTTCTCGTCTTAAACAGTCGCTTCCCGGTCTGAAATCACCCATCAATACGCAGGGACAACCGCAAGGGTTGCCCCTACGTCGGTGCTTATTTATTCGCCCACGGCGAGGCCTTCTTGAATCAGATCCAGGACACGCGGTTTTTCTTCCGGGAACTTGTAGCCCTCGTAATCCTGGTGAAAGAGCAGGCCGCCACGACGGTTTCTCCAGGAGTTCATCATATGGTCAAAACAGACACGCGACGTCACATCCAGCCCTTCGATCGTCACGCGCAACTCTTCCAGGCGGTCATGGCGGGAACTGACTTTCAGCCTCCCCTGTTCAAGCTCCTCGTAAATCGGCGTCCGGCTGCTGGGAACGAAAGGCCGTGACCGAATGTAGTGGGGATTGATGGCCGAGAGGACACGCGCCGTGTCTTCCGCGTGCCGGCGCCAGAGATCAATCCCGGCCAGGCCCGGCATCCAGTACTCGGAAAGCTGAAAACCCGCTTCCATGGCCTTCCTGCCGCCTTCAATCAGTTCGGCACTCGTCACACCCTTGCGGATACGTGCCAGCACCTCGTCGCTCCCCGATTCCAGGCCGACATGGAGACGGTCCAGCCCGGCTTCCCGGATGGCCTGGAGTTCTTCCGGCTTTCTCTGAGCCAGCGTCTTGGACCGGGCATAGGAAGTCACCCGGGTCAGCGTTTTCAATGTTTCCCGCAGGTGTTTGAGCACCTCGACCAGTTCATCCGGTCTCATGATGATGGTGTTGGCATCCTGCAAAAAGGCCGTCTTCCCGCCCGAAGCGAGCCAGTTGAAAACGGTAATGAAGCAGTAGTTGTCGTAAAGGGACGGTTCGGCCTGCAGCAGGACACTCCCCACCTCCCGGGTGATCCGGCCTTCATGGCCCATCTTTTCCGAGACGGCGGCCAATTCCTCGCTGATGCGCTTCACGTTGTCGATATCCGCCTTGATGTCCTGGACGCTGCGGAGCACAAAGGCTTCTCCCTTGTACATTTCACAGAAGGTACATTTATTCCACGGGCAATTCTCCGTAATCCGAAGGAGAAGCGAAGCGCTGCCGCCCTCGCTGGGAGGACGGTAAACCCCTATGGAAAACGACAGGTTTGCAATTTTCTCGGCGCTCTCTTGATATGCCGTCTTACCGCTTAAAAATGCCATAATTTCTCCTCATCGAATCGATCTCATTCATGGATCATGAACCAAAGAAAGCTTTCTAACAGCACAAAAGAACTTATTGCAAGGAAAGTTCGCCGCATGTTCCGGCTGATCAGGCTTATTCCTTCGGCTGACGCTTCAGGATGACAGCGCGACAGCGCTTCAGAGTCAGGCAGGACGTTTCCAATCATCCATCCTTTCTCCGCTACATCCCGGGTCTTTTTTGCGATGTGAGGGGAATATAATAGCTGTTTCGTCTTTTACAAGAGCATCCTCTCCAACTCGTTGAAATATGAACGAGGCCACCGCAAGGGTTGCCCCTGCATACCGCACGGAGGATGGCCTCTCCGGTCCTCGTCCATCTGCCGGATTCCCGCCTGTTTTGGATTGCTTTCCCGTTCTCCCGCCGGATTTTCGCCTTGACAAACAAAACCCCTTGTGATTAAAGG
>CAZIPU010000142.1:0-6124 GCA_964541005.1 uncultured Syntrophales bacterium
TGGTGCCGAAGCCGGGATTTGAACCCGGACAGGCGTTCGCCCACTAGACCCTGAACCTAGCGCGTCTACCAATTCCGCCACTTCGGCACGTGGCTTCTCTATACCGATGACCTAAATCCTTGTCAAGGTAAAAATGAGCTTGAAATTGACGAAGTTAATGCTATGGTAGGGCGCAAATACGGAGGTTTGAGAAAGACACCCTATTCCATGAAGATCTTCAGGTCCCTTGAGGAACTCACTCCCGACTTCCATGATGCCTATGTCACGATCGGTAACTTTGACGGGGTTCACGTCGGGCACCGTTATATTTTCAACCGGATCATCGAAGAGGCACGTCGGGTCGGTTCGAAAGCCGTCGTGATCACCTTTGATCCCCACCCCAAGATGGTCCTCCATCCCGAGCGTCGCCCTTTTTTCCTGATTGCAACCCTGGAGGAAAAGATGGCCCTGCTGGAAGAGATCGGGATCGACGCCGTTTTCCTCATTCCCTTTTCCCTTGAGTATGCCAAAACCACGGCGCAGTCCTTTATCTGCGATGTCCTGTGGGAGCACTTCCGGGTCAAGAAGGTCTTTATCGGTCATGACTACACCTTCGGCCGCGGCAAGGAGGGGAAACAACAGCTTCTGGAGGACTACGGGAAAAATCTCGGGTTCGAGGTGGCCGTCATCGACGCCGTCAAGGTGGACGACATGATCATCAGCAGCACCCTGATCCGCAACCTCATCCTCGAGGGGAAAGTTGCCATGGCGGCGGATTTTCTGGGACGGCCCTACAATTTAAAGGGAACGGTTGTGCAGGGGTACCGGAGAGGGACCGACCTTGGCTTTCCGACGGCCAACCTGCTGCCGGAGAAAGTGCTCGTTCCCCGGACGGGGGTCTATGCCGCCGTGGTCTTGCTGCAGGAAAAGAGGCACGCCGCCGTCCTGAACATCGGGTTCAACCCGACTTTCGGCAACGATGAAATGACGATAGAGATCCATCTGCTCGATTTCAAAGGGGATATCTATGGCGAAACCCTCCAGGTCTATTTCATTGACCGGCTGCGGGACGAACGTCCCTTTGCGTCACCCGAAGACCTGGCCGTGCAGATTCAGAAGGATATCATCCGGGGCGAGGAACGGCTCAAGCCTTATCTCCCCGGCGGTGCGAAAAGTGATCCCCCCCTTCCCTTTGGGAGGCGAAAAGAATAAAGAGAAGGGGGAGTCCTTAGGGTACAATCAATCAACGGACTGTTCGTCACGGCACCGGCCGTAGTGATACATGACGGACAGGGTCTCCGTTGCCATTTCGACGGTTGAATAAACCGGGAATCCCGCCTTTTCCATGGCGATCACGTCTTCCATCATGAACTCCTTGCAGGCCACACAGGTCAGGATCGGTTTCCCCTTGTAGTCGAGCGATTTCAGGGGCTCAATGAAGGAACCGAGTATTTCCCCCTGCAGAACGACAATCAGTCCGCCCACATCGTCACTGTCGATTCCCAACTGAAGGGTTTTCGTCAGTTGATCCGCGTCCATGCTGAAGGAAAAGTCCACGGGGTTCAGATTCTTGACATAGTCCGGCAGAAGCTGAAGGAGGCGCTCCTTGCTTTCCGGTTCCAGCTCGGCCAGCCTCATTCCGTTCAGATAAAGGACATCCGTCGCGGCCACGCCCAGGGAGCCCGTGTAGGTCACGACGAGGGCGCTGTTTTTCAAGGGAATGGGCTGCCGTGCGAAGGCCTTTGTGAGGCCGAAGAGATGCTCGTTGTCCCGGGCCCGGATGATACCGCTCTGACGGAAGGCGGCGGCGTTGATCTCGTCGTTTCCCGCCAGCGATGCCGTGTGAGAGGCGACGGCCTTCCGGCCCGCTTCGGTCCGTCCGGACTTCAGAACGATGACGGGTTTTTCGGCCGTAACCTTCTTCGCGACGTCGATGAACCGCCTGCCGCTCGTCACGTCTTCCATGTAGATGGAAATGACGTCGATGTTGTCATCCGTCCCCAGGTATTCGAGGATGTCCGTTTCGCTGATGTCCATCTTGTTGCCGATCGTGGCGACGATACCGAAATTCATGACATGGCGCAGGCCGGTCAGGATGCCTGCCGCGTAAACGCCGGCCTGGGCGATCATGCCGATGTTGCCCTTTCCCATCTCCTCGATGAGGCCGATGGACTGGACCATGTTGTGGTGCGTGTTAATGACGCCGGAGCAGTTGGGACCCAGCAGACGCACCCCGGCCTTTTCGATGATCTCCTTGATCCGGCGCTGCGCCTTTTTCCCGTCTTCTCCCGTTTCGGCGAAACCCGCCGTTTCGACAACGATATACCGGACCCCCTTTTTGCAGCACTGCGAAATGGCCTCCTCGGTCGCCGCGGCCGGGACGATGACAATGGCCAGATCGACGGGATCGGGAACGTCCGTGATTTTGGCATAAGCCCTGACGCCCTGAACCTCATCCGCCTTGGCGTTGATGGGATAAAGTTTTCCCTTGAACTGATGGAAAAGAAGGTTACGAAAAACGTTGTAACCGAGTTTTCCCGGTACGCCCGATGCTCCCAGGACGGCAATGCTTTTGGGATAGAAGAAATCGTGGAGACTTTCGGTTGAAACCGCACGGGACGAGGCCGCGGGGGCTTCACCGACAAACATCCTGGCGTCGACGACGATATTGTCCTCCGGGTAGAGGAAAACCGGATTGAGGTCCAGTTCCCGGATTTCCGGGAAAAGGGTCACGAGGTCGGAAACCTTCAGGATGAGGTTGATCAGGGCTGCCCGGTCCACCTGCTGTCCACGGTAACCGGAGAGGAGCCGGTGCCCCTTGATCTCCCCGATCATGTCCTCGACATCTTCCCGGGTGACGGGAAGGATCCGGAAGGTGACGTCCTTCAATACCTCCACGAAAATACCGCCCAATCCAAACATAAGAACTGCGCCGAAGTTCGGATCCCGGGTCACGCCGATGATGGCCTCCAGACCCGGTTCGGCCATCTTCTGCACGGAAATGCCGACAACGTGCTGATAACGGAAAGTCTGCATCATCTCTCCGTAGGCGGCTCTGACGGCATCGTCATTCTTCAGGTTCAGCTTGACGCCTCCCGCATCGGTCTTGTGGACGATGTCCGGGGAAACGACCTTCAGTACGACGGGATAGCCGATCGACCGGCTCATTTCGACGGCTTCGTCTTCGGACCCCGCGACCAGGTAACCCGTGGTGGCGATCCCCAGGGTTTCGAGCATTTCCTTACACTCGTGTTCCATCAGGTAGGTGCGGTTTTCGCGCTTTGCCTGGAAGAGGATCTCGTTCATGTCGTCCCGAAAATCCGGAGCGGCAGGTACCGGCCGACCGGTCTCGGCTTCGTCCATGTTGACTTCCTGGAGGGAAACCTCCGGATAACGATCTGTATCTTTCATATCGATGACTGGTCCTTCCTTATATAGTAGGTTAAACCCATTCGGGTCTTTTGGATGAATTTGTAGCACTTTCCGGACAGAAGGGCTATCCGACGGCCTTTCCTTTTTCGGTAGGATATCCGCTGAATGTTTTGACGGTTTTTGTCTGACAGGGAGGCGATTGGATCAGTGGTGATACGGTCGGCCATATCGTTTTTGCTGCGACAATAAGGTTGACAAATGTCCGTTATGTGCCCGTTTCCGGTTTTTGATTACTTGATCTTTTTGAAAACGCAGACAACCGGTTGTGACTTCCAACATGAAAGGCTTTTTCGGCAAATGGATCTATAAAATGTGCATCACGATGAAAGCGGCGGCACCGGCCAGGTAACCCATCATGGCGAGGACGGTTATTTTTCTGAAATACCAGATGAAGTCCATTTTCTCCAGGCCCATCACGGCAATGCCGGCAGCGGAGCCGATGATAAAGGCGCTGCCGCCCGTGCCGGCGCAATAAGCGAGGAATTGCCAGAAGATTCCATCCTGCGCGAAGGGACCGGCCGCCGTGGTAATGGGGTACATGCCCTGAACAGCAGCCACCAAAGGCACATTATCGACCACGGCGGAAAGAATGCCGATAAGAATGTTGATCACGTAGATGCCGTGGCTTCCGGTAAATGTCGCGCTGAGAGCAGAGGCCAGCATCCCCAGGATACCTGTTTCCTGAAGGGTGGACACCGCGAGCAGAATCCCCAGGAAAAACAGAATTGACGCGGTATCGATCTTCCTTAAAACACCCAGCACCGAAAGCGGTCCCTTTTCCTCTAAAGGTTTATTTCTGTGAATGAATTCAGTGATTGTCCAGAGCACTCCCAGCGAAAGCATCATGCCCATAAAGGGCGGCAGATGCGTAATGGTTTTGAAGACGGGAACAAAGAACATGCCGGCCAAGCCCATGAAAAAGACCAGGTTTCTCTCAAAGGGCGTACAGGGGGTGTTCACATTCCCCGCCATCATCTGTTCCCGTGGCGCGTTGATGTCACCTTTCATCATGACAGACAAAACGATGAGGGGAAAACCAAGGCAAACCAGACTCGGAATGAACAGATTCGTAATAATGGCGCCGGCATGGGGTAACTGTCCCTTGATCCAAAGCATGGTGGTGGTCACGTCACCGATGGGGGACCAGGCGCCGCCGGCGTTGGCGGCGATGACCACCATGCCTGCATAAAACCAGCGCATTTCTTTATTATCAATGAGTTTTTTCAAAAGCGAAATCATCACGATGGCGGTTGTCAGATTGTCCAGCAGCGCCGAAAGGAAGAACGTGAGTAAAGCAATAATCCACAGCATTGCAACCCTGTTTCTGGTTTTTATCAGGTCGGTCATGATTGAAAACCCATCGTGCGCATCCACTAACTCCACGATGGTCATGGCGCCGAGCAGAAAAAACAGAATGCCGGCGATTTCACTCAGATGCTTCAGCAGGTCCTCGTTGGCATGTTCCGTGCTGCCTGACAGGGCGTACAGGGACCAGCAAATTCCCCCGGTGAGCAGGGCCGAAGCCGCTTTGTCAATTTTGATAGGGTGTTCAAGAACGATGAATAAGAACCCAATCATAAATATAAAAAGAATTACGAGGTCCATGGAGATATCCTTTAAATCAAGAAAGCGTTGCTATTCGGGAAATTTTCCTGATCCTTCCTCAACAACTTTATTTTCATGGGTTGGTCGATCCGACAGGGGATTGCCGGGAAAATAGAAGTGCAGGGTTTCTGGATAAGCCGGAGGTGCAACTCACATTTTAACCTTATGACAAAAACCCTGCACATCAGGACAACTGATTTGCACGCATCATTTAAATCAAAAGAGCCACCTGACATTGCTGCCAGGTGGCGCCCCTACCACCGTAACTCCTCACAGAGGCCAACGGCCTCTGTGACCCTTTATGAATTTATGAAACTAATTTAGAAAACAAGTCGAAATATGCTCTCTACCGCTTCCGAAATCTTGAATACATACGGGTCCGCACATCACACTCGATGGGGAGATCTCCTGCCAGTTTCTCTGCGACTTCTTTGATCCGGGATACGTTGCGCTGATCTGCAACGACGGCGCGCATGATGAGGCCGTATTCGGGCATGCCGTCCTCCTTGGGGGTGACGCTCAAAAGGAAGGTGTTGAACGTCGGGTCCGTGGCAATGCCCGCCTTCACTTCCGCCGCCCGCAGGCGCAGGGCGATGACGGCCTGCGATGCCTCCGAGTAGAGCTTCTCCTTTTCCGTGATGGCCGCCTTGACGATCCGGACAATTTCTTCCGGTGTGTTCCGGCTCGTATCGAAATGGAAATCGTACTCCCGGGCATCGTCCCAGGCGCGGCCGTAAAGCATGTAAACCGCCCCGGCCATTTCCTGGTCCGCCTTTTCGATCAGCCATTCGGCGTTTTCCGTGTTCACGTTGTACTTGGTGGTGATTTTCTGGATACGGGCCTGCATGGGGGCTTCAATGCGGATGCCCAGGTGATGCTTGACCCCCTTCAAAAGGAAGTTGGCTCCCCGTCCCATGATAACGTAGTTGTTCTTCAGGGCGTGGCTGTAGATGTTGCACTGGGTCAGGGCGACATAACCCTGGAAGGACCATTCGTGTCTTTCCCACAAATCCGGTGTGTTCTCGTCGAAGTACTTCGCCTTCTCTTCCCATTTGCCGCCGGCCTGCTTCATATCATCGAGAATCATCTGCCGGTCCAGGTAGGTGTA
>CAZIPU010000143.1:0-6121 GCA_964541005.1 uncultured Syntrophales bacterium
CCTTCCGGAAACGGGTACGGTTATCGACATCGCAGTTATCTGCGGCCACGTCCGCTGGCACTGAAATCGGCGCGTGGCATGTCGTGGACGACTGGCGTTGTTACATATTGCCATTTCCGTCCGTCCGGCGGAAACCGGAAACCATAATGAATCTGAACGGAGACCGTAGCGTGCCCGGGGTAATGATTGTTCTGTTTGTTCAACGAAGTAACAGCCGATTTTACACGATAACGACATCTTGATTATAATTTGAAACCCAATAACATCAACCCCATAGACAATTTATAAAATCCCGGGAAGGATCGAACCATGCATACTGTGAAATGGCATATTCCCATGTGTTCCCTTTTACTTATTGACCGTATTGATTCTTCCGTAACTGCATGATCTGCATTTCCAACTGCTGAATTTTCTGTTCCAGCCGCCAAAAATACTGCTGCTGCCTTTCCTGAATCCCCGAGGGCCGTGGTTGCAGGTGCAAATATGAGTAGGCCTGCCTCAATTGCCGCATCTCCTCTTCCATATCCGTGATGCGCCGGAGGATATGTTCCATTTCCCGCTGCATCGTTTCAATGTTGGCAGGAGCGGCCTTCCGGGAAGAGGCAGAGGCCGTCGACGGACCGGAAATCTTTTCTCCGGCGAATACCGGTTGGAGCAGCATAGCGAACATCACCGGAACAACAATCATACTCGATATTTTTTTCATGGTTCCTCCTTTTCTGAATCCCCGGACCATCGGATTCGGCGGGGCTTCATAACATACCTACCGCTCAATTTAACGAAAAATTCACCTAGTCGTCATATATTTTGAACTTTTATGGGGTAGGTATCCAGCAAAATTTAACCAGTCATTCATAAATGAAGACCGAAGTTCCGCTCTTCTCTGGTCGGAAGAAAAAGGAAATGCGACGTGAGCAGAGAAAGAAAATCATCAGCCTGTATCGTTCATTCCATCAGCGACATAACCGGCCCCGCGCCGTCAATGCAGGAGGTGGCGGACAGGATGCAGGCGGCCGATTCTTGTGGCGTGAAAAGCGAGGCGTTGCCCTTCTCGATTTATGACACAACGGCAGGAAACGAAACGGAATTGCAAGCCGTCGTGGAGGGAGGGAAAAACGACGTGGATTTGCCCAACCTGATCGAAGAGTCGAACTATTATTCCAACATCCTCCGCCGAGCCGCATCGGGCGACCTACCCGGAAGAACCGTAACCGAGCTGGAAAAATTCATTGCCGGAAACAGGGATCAGGTGTGGGAGAACAGTTGGGTTCGCCTGCCCGTGGAGGCACTTGGAGAATTTGCCCGCCGGACCCTGACAAAGGACCTCCTGGCGGATAAAAGCGACCCGTCTCAGGGCAGAAGAAGCGATGTCGAACGGTTTTACGTTCACCATCAGGGGCGGAAATGCCTTCGCGTTCCCGTCAGTTATCTTCTGAAACTGGCTTTGGCCGATGCCGTCGATTCGGGGGGAGCCGTTTCTCCCGTAATCCTGCAAACCGGTACGCGCCTGATGGATCATTTTTTGAGCGATAACACGTCACCGGAAACGGTTTCCCTCTATGTCACCGAATACTGTGAACAAGGCAGTTTGGGCAAGAATCTGGCGAAAGAAACCGCGAAGCGATTCCTGCTGACGCAACTGCTCGTTATGTACGCGAATGAAAAATTCGGGCTGTCCCATTCGGGCCAGAAGGTGAAGGTCTTTTTTTCCCCCCATCCCCCTTGCCGCCAGAAAAAGCTGAATGTCTGCATTTCCGATGCTTTCTATCGGGAATTGTTTATGAATCCGTGTCTATCCGGATGGGAGAGAGGCGAAGACAAGCAGGAATACATGCATCTGTGCCACCAGGTGTTGAGCAGGAGTCAAATGAACGCCGTGGCGAAACTCCGCGAAGCCGGTATCATCACCAACAACCTTGTCGTTTTGCCCAGCACTTCCAATATCAGCCTGGCCAACAACGGGATCCATGTCAGTCTTGGAAGCCGCAGACTCAGCGCGCTGATGTCGGATGAAAACAGCGGATATACCCGGCGCCACGAGAAATGTGCCGGTGACCTGGTCGTCAAGATCCTGGAACATTTCATTCCTCTTTTTATTGGAACGTACAGCGGTTCCCCTTATCGGATCGATTTTGCTGACTTTCATGCGGAACGCGCCCTGGGTTTTTTGGCTCACGAGCTGGATTTTACACATTTGAGAATGCTTTGGCGGCGTTGGAAGAAAAAGGCGGATCTGAGCCTGTTCGGCCGCCCGGTCACCCCTTTTGGTCCCCCCTGGCTGGACGGCATGATCAGCCGGGTTTTTGGTTTGAAGGGAGATTATTTACCGGACTACCGTTTGATCGATTATCTCGTCTCCCTGATGAGCACGGAGAAAAGCCCTGCCTTCAATGGCGTGCTTTTCAACCACGATCGCCTCAAACAGGATTTGCACGATCTGGGCGTTTTCGACAAAAGGATGTCGTTATATTCTTTCATCAAGCTACGCGAATACGACGTGATCGGTTTTTCCGGGTTTGAAAGCCGCTATTACAGCCTCTTCCCGAGTTTCGAGGAGGACATGGCCAAGGCCGTCGATTTCCAGAATATGCTCCACGCTCTGGCCTTCAAATACTTGGCGCAGGGCATAGTGACCCATGACAGCATTCCAGATAATCCTTTCATTGAAAGCGAACGCCGCCAGATTGCGTTCGGCGCCGCCATTGACCTTCCCACTTTTTTCGTTCACCGGGATACGGGAAATCTCTTCATGAAGAGGATCCTAGCCAAAGTTCGCCGCATGAGGTCGAGCAATCGTTATCCGGGGTATCTACGCGTCCGTCACCGGGAATACAGGCGGGCTCTCATCGAGGTTATCCGGGAGGATGGCGCCGACCTGGTCGAACTCCTCGGGATGGAGGAAACCCTGAAGGACCTAGTTTTACGCATTGAAGACCCGCCGCATCATTCGGCCTCCGGACGCCTGGCCGGAAAGATATTAAGCCGCCGTCATGTGTCGTCGCCTCTCGGCCTGCCCGGGGATGAATTCAACCGCGAAATTGAGAATCATTATCGCAATGAATTGCGAAAAGGCCATATTCGGGAAGGATGGCGTTTTTTCGAACAGGACATCTGGGAACTGGAGAGAATAAACAGCTGCGAAACGCGATCTTTAAGCAAAACATTACGCATTTTATTAGGCTGTCAGGACATATCCGGTTTTATGGAATCTTCCTATCGGGATATGATGCTGGAGAATCTAGACGAATCCCTTTTGAGGAGGCTCATCCATCTGCTCATTTTTACGATTCATAACGATATTGAGAAGATTCGGCCGTCCGTTTCATGTGAAGCGAGCCGTATCGCCTTGCAGGGGGAGTAACGCCTATGCGGCATCAATATATCAGCCGGGAGACCGGGCAGATTTTTAACGAAACTTTCTTCGGGGACAGGGCGATTCGTTTTCTCTATTCCCGCGTCAGGGAAAACGCGCCCGGCCTTTTCAAGATTCTTACGGGAGCGCGTATATCCCAATGCCTCGGGTATCTCAACTACGAGTCGTTCATCGGGGGAAAAATACTGGGAGCATGCAATTTCTTGCGGACCTGCGGAATAGATGTTGCGGAATGTTTCGAAGATCCGAAGCAACTCGACACGATCAGAAAAATATTCGAAAGGAAAATCCGTTATTGGGACTGCCGTCCCATAACGAACGATCCGGGGACGGCCGTTTCTCCCTGTGATGCGAAAATGTTGTACGGATCCCTGTCGGAAACGTCCGGCCTGTTCATCAAGGGTAAATTTTTTGACTATGATGAATTGATTGGAAGGGACAAGCCGAGATGGCGTAGTACGTTTGCCGATGGCGACTTCGCCCTGTTCCGGCTGACGCCGGATAAATATCATTACAACCACACGCCGGTGGCGGGGAAAGTGGTCGATTTCTATCCGATATCGGGAGCCTGCCATTCCTGCCATCCTCATGCGGTCATCGCATCATGTACTCCTTACTCCAAGAACAAACGAGTCGTAACGATCATCAATACGGATGTTCCCGGTGGAACGCAGATCGGATTCGTGGCCATGATAGAGGTCGTGGCCTTGATGATCGGAGACATCGTTCAGTGTTACAGCTCCCATCAATATGACGACCCCACTCCGGTGGGGACAGGCCTTTTTATGAAAAAAGGCCAGCCTAAAAGCCTCTTCCGCCCTGGAAGCAGTACGGTCATCCTTTTTTTTGAGAAAGGCAGGATCCGTTTTGCCGATGACATCGTCGCCAACATGTTTACTGGTGGCGTACAGAGCCTTTACAACAGCGGATTTGACCATCATCTCGTCGAAACGGATGTCAAGGTTCGTTCCTGGATTGGAACGGCATTGGGAAGAACAAACCCCGATTGGAGTTTACAATGATGAACGGATTATGGTTTTGTTTGGGTGCGGGCCTTTTTTTTACCGCATTGTTTGCCTGGGGATTTCGGGTTCTACCCCGGGAGAACTGGCAGTTTCTGGCTGTAATCCCGAAAAAACGGCTTTACGACGGGGCATGGGAGGGCCAGAATTTGACTTTTTACGGCTTGTTCAATGCCGTTGCTCATGTCATTGCTCTGCTGTTTTTTCTCATTCTCACCGCCTCCGTCGGCGTTGGCTCTGCCATGTCGCTCGTCACCATTTTGGTGTTGATGACATTCTGCCTGCCTGCATCGCGGCTGCTTGCGTACTGGATCGAAAAGAAATCTCATCATTTCACGGTTTCCGGCGCATTTTTTATGGGAATCATTTCCGCACCGGTGGCCATCTGGCTGGGTGACTGCATCACCGGACCGTCCCCAGTCCTTCCCATGACCCCCATCTATGCAGCCATGGCGATCTCCTATGCCGTTGGAGAAGGAACGGGGAGGCTCGCCTGTATCAGTTTCGGCTGTTGCTATGGGAGACCGTTGAAAAGTACCCTGACCGGACTGGACAGGTATATCCGTCCCCTGGGGTTTGTGTTTACCGGGAAAACCAAGAAAATCGCCTACGCAAGCGGTTGGGAAGGACGGCCGGTCTGGCCGGTGCAGGCTTTTACTTCCGTGATTCACCTCACTACGGCCCTGGGGGCGACGTATGCCTTCTTTGCCGGATTCTACCGGGCGGCCTTGGTTGCCACCATCGTGATCACCCAGGGCTGGCGTATCCTGTCGGAGTTCTTCCGCGCGGACTACCGGGGTTCAGGGGATATCTCCGTTTATCAGGTCTTTTCTTTTCTTTCGATTTTCTTCGTTATCTCCGCGTGGATGCTGCTGCCCGGTTTCGGTACGGCTGCCGATCTAGCCGCGGGACTGAATACCGTATGGAATGTTCCTTTAATTCTTTTTCTCGAGGCGTGGGCGGTGTTTATCTTCTGGTATACCGGTCGCAGCCGAGTTACCGGATCCTCTTTGAGCATCCATGTCAAGGAGGAAAATGTTTGAGCACCGTGAATGCGAAGCCATAAAACACCGTTTTGCCGTCCGGACATCAGCGTGGGTTTGGTCTTGTCCGGGCCGCAGACAAAAAATTATTGGAAAGGGAGTTACGCACATGAAACGAGAGAAAAAAACAGATCTTAAGTCTCTTTTGGTTTCCAACCTTCACAAACTGCAATTGTCCGCCAGGAAAAAATTCCGGGAGTTGAAAGAAGGCGATTCCCAGCTGCCGACGGACCCCCTGGATCGATCTTCCCTCGAAACGAATCAAAACATGACGTTCATGATTCATGACCGGGAAAGGCTCGCGATGCGGGAAATCGAAAACGCCCTGTCGAA
This sequence comes from uncultured Syntrophales bacterium, assembly GCA_964541005.1. GTDB lineage: Bacteria > Desulfobacterota > Syntrophia > Syntrophales > JAAYKM01 > JAAYKM01. Next base: position 5,772 of record CAZIPU010000143.1, read on the forward strand.
AATCGAACAGGGTGTTTTTGGCATCTGCGAAATATGCGGATGCGAAATCGGCAAAAAACGCCTCCGCGTTTCCCCCGCCAGCCGCCTTTGTGTCGAATGCCAGGGAAGAATGGAGAGGACCGAGGGGAAAAGACGTCTTGCCCAAGCCTATGCTACATGACACGAGACCATCGATTTAAATCCTGCGGAATGCTTAGAATGCTGATCCCGGGCGGAATGGGAAACAGTGTTATCTTCTCCGGGAACCGATGGGGGACAGGAATTGCATTCCGGGGGGCGGTCAGGTCATAAATTCCCTTCCCGGAATGTGTCGCACTGCGCGGGGTCACCCGTTTCAAAACCGCGTCTGA
>CAZIPU010000144.1:0-6120 GCA_964541005.1 uncultured Syntrophales bacterium
CGGCAGATTGACAGATCCCGGAATTCGTCCGGCTTTTTCCACAAACGCTTCTTTCTTTTCCCCCCTGAACCATGCAGGTTCACGGACATCGACAAACGTCGCTTTCCCGATACGGCCGACCACGTAAGCTTTGTCCACATGCAGAGTCTTGTTCAGTTTGCCCCTATAGACGTTCTTTTTCGGAATCACGATTTTCGTGGAAAGGGACCGTTTCTGACGAACCCACTCTTCGTGCCCGCCATCGAGGATGGAGATGTTTTTCAGGCCGACATATTGAAGGGTGCAAAGAACCCGTGGCGCCATGACCTGGTAAAAACACGAGTAGGTCTTGCAGATAATGACCACGATGGAATCCTTGCGAATTCCTAAATCCCCGATCGCTTCGAAGAGATCATCTTCAGGTGGATATTCCGTATGTTTCGAAGCTTCTGAAAATGCCCACATGCCATAACACGCACTTATGGCACCCGGAATGTGGCCTTCCCGGTAATCTTCGACTTTCCGAATATCGATCATCACAAGATGCCGGTTTTCTAAATTGGCAGCCAGCCACTCCGCTGACACAATCGGGGGAACATTCTGCGGTAGAACCGGAGAGGGGAGGAGCAGCAAGAAAAGAAAAATAAATCCCGTTACAACGGATAATCTCCTTGTCTTCATGAAAATTCCTCCTTTGACGGACAGCAAAATTTGAGAAAGGATAAATTTCCAAGTTAACCCGTTGAGAAATGTAACCAAGACGATTAATTCTTACCACATATTTTTTAAATATATGTCAAAGACAGCTTGTCCACCGCGAACACTTAATTCCCGTTAATCTTGCCTACCAAATCATCGACCATGCAGGCAAACATCCGGGAGACCTCTGCGTCCCGTTGTTTTTCTACAAACGGGTGTCCGTCATCGGATGCCTCAACAATCAGGGGTGTCATCGGGATACGGCCTAAGAAAGGGACTCCCATCCGGTTTGCCATGGCTTCCCCGCCGCCTCTCTTAAAAACGTCAACAATACCCTGGCAATGGGGACAGGTGAATCCGCTCATGTTTTCCACCACACCCAAAACAGGGATTTTCACCTTGTGGCAGAAATTGATGGATTTCCGGACATCATTCAACGACAGATCCTGAGGTGTCGTTACAATAATCGCACCGTCGGCATCGGGTATCAACTGGGACATGGACAGGGGCTCATCCCCTGTGCCCGGAGGAAAATCCATAACCAGATAATCGAGAGTCCCCCATAGAACATCTTCCAGCAGCTGTTTCATCACCTGCATCTTCACGGGCCCACGCCAGATAACCGCATCATCCTGATTCTTCAGCAGGAAACCCAGGGACATCACTTTCAAATGTTGACTGTAATCGATGGGGACAAGTCCCCCCGGCCCGGAATAAACCGCCTGACCTTCCAGTTTCAGCAATGTGGGGATGCTGGGGCCATGAAAATCAACATCCAGCAAACCTGTCCTGAAATTCTTGAGTGCCAGGGAGCACGCCACATTCGCGGCAACCGTGCTTTTGCCGACGCCACCCTTCCCGGACAAGATCAGGATCTTATGCTTTATCTTTCCCAGGCGTTCCTGTAGTTGATTATTGTTTCCTTCCAACGATTCCCGGCTTCCCGCTCCGGAAGCCTCACAATCTCCTGATGCACAAGCACCACCACTTTTTGAACAATCCATTTGCTTCCCTCTTTCTTGCAAATTTCTGTTTTAAACGGTCATTAAAAAACAACCCTATCGATTTCAACTCAATGTAGCCGATTTCCTTTCCAATCGTTGCACATTGGGCCGCTAAAGCAATTGCCGTGACATATTCCTGCCGTGGTTTTTCACTAAAGTGATTAAATCAAAAAGCATACCATAACGAACGTCTATCCGAATTTCTTAACAATATGGAATATTTTGATAACAAGGCTTTAAATCTTAAAAATAAGGAAAGCAGAAATGCGACTGCATCAAGTGCGGTGGTCGCATTTCTGCCACTATTCCGGAATGAATTGAAATACCTTGCACGAAGATTAATGTCCGCATCCCCCATGCATGCCATGATGGCCACAGGCATTGCTCATCGTCAATTCAACCAGTTCTTGCTTCTTTAGCGCTTCAACATTGCTTTGCACCGTACCTGCTGCCGCCATGTAGACTCTGATTCCCATGGCATTGAGCATTTCAACCGCCCGGGCACCCATGCCTCCTGTAATCACTGCGTCGACAGATTCGCCCATTAAGGTTCTGCCGGGATTGCAGGACCCATGTGCGTGATCCTGGTTGTTGTTTTCCCGAAATCGGGTTACGCCCGTCTCCGTATCGTGGATAATAAAAGCGGGGGCGGAACCGAAATGGGCAAAGGCACTGCTCTCCAGACCTTGGTTTTCTTGTGTGGGAATACAAACGATCATGTTACCTTCTCCTTCTCCAAAAGTGATTTTAAAAGTTAACTGATTACAACAGCCCTCGCGTCTCTCTTGATTTGCGCCTTTTGTTCGGGCATTTCCTGTTTCTTCCATGACATCCCGTCATCGCCGACCCCGGCAATAGAAAATTCTCATCGTTTAGTCTTCCATCAAGATATGCCTGTAGAATCAAATCTTTCCTTCCTCGCAGGCCGGAAATCAGGCTGATGCCGCTGTTCTCAACCAAGATTTTCATCGGTTTCGAAATGGCGCCACACAGAAGAACCGCAACGCCCTCTCCCTGCATCAGGGAAATCTTCATCGTATCGTTACAAAGGGACCAGTTAATGGACATCTCTCCTTTAATGGATTTTCCCTCGACATCGACAAGCAGGAGCTTTTCCGAAAAATCGAGGACAGTAGAAACTTGATTTTCCCAAATCGGTATCGCTATTTTCACTTTGAATTCTCCCTGAAATGGCTAAAACAAAATGCATGCCATGTTTACGAAGCGGGGTGCCTTAATATGATAATCAATCATATTAAATGCTTATATTGTCATTGGTTAAAATCAGTATTTTGGAAAAGACACGAAAGGTTCCATAAAAGCAACTCGTAATCCTGATCGGTGGCAATATTACAGCCCTCGCAACAGGAGAAGACTAACTTATTACTTCGTCAATTTAATTGCTTCTTTCCCGTCATTCCGTCGAAAGACGGAATCCATAATGAATATGGCTGGATGCCGGATCGAGTCCGGCATGTCGTTTTTGATATTTACTCGCCGATGTAATAAATTGCGGTATGTATTTCGGGGGCAGGCCGGAATGTTTTGTCCTATGAAATTTTAAGGGGATCTGCGGAAAAGAGCCCCGTCTTTCCCGTCAAATTGAACCATCCAGGTATTTTTGTCTTTTTTCACCGGGAAACTTTTCGACGGCGTAGCGCAGCATGGTCCGGGGCATAATTTTACAGCGGGGTTTGAGGTAGTTTTCCAGCTCTCCGGCATCCCTTTTGCCCACTTCCCGCAGCATCCAGCCGACAGCTTTGTGGATCAGGTCTTCCCGGTCCCGAAGGAGCAGATCGGAGACGTGAAGCGTATCCTGGAATTCTCCGTTTCTGATGAAGTGAAACGTGGCAACAATTGCCATGCGTCTTTCCCAGAGGAGACCGGATGTCGCCAGTTCCGAGAGGACTGTCCGTTTCTTGTCCGCCAGGAAGCCGCCGATGATGTGGGGCGCCGAGAGATCCACGAGATCCCAGTTGTTGATGAATCGCGTATGATCCAGGTATGTGTTGAAAATGATCTTTTTTGCCTCGGAATCGCCGTTCCGGAAGGCCCGGATAAGGAACAGCAGGGCAAGAAGCCTTGCCTCGTGGAATGAATGGCGGAGAAGTGCCAGGACGGTATCCGGGGGCGGGTTCCGGTATTGACGTGCCAGTTTCCGGAGGACGGCAACCGGAATCCCCAGGAAGACGTCCCCCTCTCCGTACTGACCGGGAGCCGTCTTGAAAAATCCCCGCATAATCCTTGCTTTTTCCTGATTCTGAAGGTCATGTAGGTTTTCAATAATTTCAGTATTCATCGCGTTCTTTATCCCTTAATGACTTGACTTTTAATCTTTTAAAAGCATAATCCCGACATCTGCTTCCCTTCCTGGAAGATGGGCCTTCGCGCAAGAACATAGCCCACGAAACGAAGAATAAACAAGGATTTTCCATGACCGTTGTCGACCATGCCTTTACGGGGGGACTGCTGGGATTTGCCCTGCACCCTTTTTTGAGAAAATATATTTCCAAGCCGAAAGCTGTCCTGCTGGTCATGCTGGCGGCCCTGCTTCCCGATCTCGACTACATCACGCGTCTTTTCGGGACGGGCTACTATTACAACGCCGTCAATAACCTCTACGTTTCTCACCGCGGATTCATGCATTCGGCCGGGGGTGTCCTCTTTTTCACTGCCCTGGCCTGGCTTTTCTATTTTCTCTTTTTCTGGGGCGGGGCAAAAAGAAAGGGCGAACCGCCGACCTATGCCAGGTTGCTCGTCATCGCCGGTCTGTTCATCGCGGGAGGGTCGCTTCACCTCTTGGAGGACATGCTGGGGCCGAATGGCCCCTGGGGAGGGCTCGTGCTGCTGTTTCCCTTCTCGGAGGTCAAGTACCTGGGCTTGAACCTCTATGGATGGTATGACTTTTTCCTGATCTATCTGTTTACCGGTGCTTTTTTTGTTGTCGTTTCCGTGTACGGCGTTGCCTGGCTTTGCCGTATGGCATCGGTCAAACTGGACCGCATTGTTGTTTTTGGGGTTGTTTCGACTTTCGCCCTGGCCGCGTTCCATCTCTGGATGTCGCCGGGTTACCCGGAGGAACTGGGTTTCAAGCAGGCCGAGGCGGTCTGGAAAGCGCATCAGCTTTCCATACTGCCGGAGGCCCTGAGGGAATTCAGCGACAAGGCCCAGACAACGGGCATGAAGACCCTCTTCGCCACCCTCCCCAACATTCAGACAAAGCATTACGTCATTGCCGCGGCCGTGGTTTTCGGGGGACTTTTCCTCTTTCTGTTTCTCCGCATGGTCGTCTATCTGGTGTTTCGGAAGCGGCTCAAGGAACGCTACCGTGTTTCACCGGTGCGGACGTTCCTGGTCGTCTTTTTCCTTTTTGTGATTCTGCCGCCGGCAAGCGTTTACCTATATTTCAGGCAGAATATGCCGATCATGGTTCCCGCCGACACGGTCCCCGTGGCATCGGGGTTCAGCTGTCCCGTCGGTGACACGGCCGGGAAAGGTTGGAATGGAAAGGATGACCGCGGCTGGTATGTCGGCCAGTCGTTTCTGGAGCCTTTCTATCATCCCGGTGAGGATTGGAACGGGAAGGGGGGGGGCAACACCGATTTCGGCCAGCCTGTTTATGCCGTAGCCGAGGGACGCGTGGTTTTTGCGGAGAACTGTTTTCACTGGGGGAACATGCTCCTGATCGAACATCGCCTGCCCAAAGGGGATATTATCTTCAGTCTTTATGCACACCTGAAAGACCTGCCGGTTCGATCGGGCGACGTGGTCAAAAGACGCCAACAGGTCGGCACCGTCGGCAGGGGCTACCGGGATGCCACCTACAAGGCGGCCCATCTCCACTTTGAAATCCGGAAATCAAGCATGGCCCGCTTCCCCGTCGTATTCTGGCCGCGTACCCTGACCTATATGCCGCGCTCCGGTGTCACCCCCGAAAACCTTCCGGATTGGATCAGGGGCCAATATGAGAATCCCTCCCTGTTCATCGGGGATCATCATCGAAAGACAAAGTTAAAAGGAACGGTCTTGACAAAGGTGAGGAAGGCGCAGGTCAAGCATGTCGAATCGGCATCCGGAAAGAGCCGGGTAAGGGATTTACTCCCTTCTCAGATTCAAACGGAAGGGGTTACGGAAAGTTCCGCTTCAGGGGAAAGGATCGAGACGGCTCTTGAACACAAGCCGGAAACGGAGCCGCCCATCCCCCAAGGCGGTCCGGACAGGGTTCCGGAGAATGCCGTTTCTGAATAATTCGTTCTTACGAATTTTCCATTTCGGTCCCTGGGAGCAGATCTTTTACGGAGAATTCGACGGAGGACGGCAGAAACGCGTCCTCGTGAAAATCATCGGCGAATAGGGGTATCGTCAGGCCGGGGAGATTCAGGCGTACTCCCCTTCGATTTCCTCCGGTTCCCATTCGGTCAGGGTGCACCCGCATCCC
>CAZIPU010000145.1:0-6120 GCA_964541005.1 uncultured Syntrophales bacterium
CACGAAGAACCACTTGAAACCGACACCGTAGTCGAGCACGACATCATTTTCGTTACTTCCCTCGTCATAATCCAGGTTCCTCCCACCGACACCGGCAGCGACGAAAAGGACGACATCCGTATCGGGGAGGAAATTGTACAGTCCTTCCAAACGGTAGCCGATCATCTCGGCGTCATCTTTGTAGGATCCCTTCGGACCAAAAATCCTGTGATCGCCATCGGCGTCCGAATAGGTGACAACGCCTTCGAGGGACCATTCCTTGGTCAGGTTGTATCCGAATCGCAGTCCGTAAAGCAAGGAGGTGTCCAGATTTTCATCGTCGTCAAAAGAATAACCACCTGCGAAAGGCGTGATGGACCATGCCTTGGGAAGATTCGCCGCCATTGAAGAGGTACACAAAATCAACACGGTCAACATTGTACATAAAACGAAAAGCCAATTTTTCCTCATTTACTTCCTCCTTTCTTTTTACCAATAAACATTGTCATTGATGCCGTATAGATGGGTTATAAAAAATGTAGTTTCCAATGCCTGCAATCTCTTCCGGAAGCATCTGTTCATTAAAGATAAACAAAATTGCTCTTGGAATGGCAAACATGAAACTGCTTTCCAAACCACCCACAGGGTGTTTATATTGCATACTTTATTGTAAAGTAGCAACACAAAATACCGAGAAACCCGGGGAAACCGGCCCCTCCTTATATAAAAAACCGACGAGGGCTTTATCTGGGGACCAAGCGTGCGTGACAATGGTATACAACCGGGAGGAGTATCGATTGGAGAAGGCGAAACACAGACATGCCTTGCGGGTTGCCTTTAAATACGCCCTGTTTCAGATTCCCGAGTTACTTCTGTTTGCCGTGGCGCTGACCATTGCCGGCCGGTGGATCAACATCCCGGACTGGTTTTTCTGGAGCGTTATGGTCCTGTTGATGGTCAAGAATGGGATGCTTTTCCCTCTCGTGCGGCGTGCGTACGACAGTCGGGATGTATTGAGTGCTGAATCGCTCATCGGCACAAAGGGGACGGTGATCGAGTTTCTGAACCCGACCGGATATGTTCGGGCGAACGGCGAACTCTGGAAGGCGAAGGTATCCGGGCAGGGGCAAACGATCGCAAAAGGCGAATGGATCCGCGTTGAAGATGTAAAAGGTTTATGTCTCATCGTTGGCAGGATCGATTCTCCGGGATCGAATTCAGGGGAATCATAATAAAATCATGAATCATTATGGGTTGTTGAAATGTCTTCTCGACGGCACTCTAAGGGAGGGAAACCATGACTTTTGAAAATTCGGAAGATATTCTGAAATTGGCACGAAGCTTTATGGAATCGCGTATTCTGCTTACGGGGGCGGAATTGAACCTCTTTACGCTCCTGGCGCATCGGACCTTAACCGATGTCGAGATCGCAGAGTACACGAACACGGCGCTCCGGCCGTTGACCATTCTGCTCGATGCTCTGGCGGCCGCAGGTTTGCTGGTCAAGGAAAACAATTGTTATCGATGCGTGCCCCCTGCCGCTTCCTTTCTGGTGGAAGAGGCCTCCGGAACCGTTTTGCCCATGGTATTGCATATGGCCCATCTCTGGTATCGATGGTCGGAATTGACCGACCTGCTCCGGAGTGGACGGCATGCAGAAAATCAATCCGACCATTTTGACGAAACGGAGGAACTGAAGGCCTTTATCGGCGCGATGCACGTCGTTGCCAAAGGTCGGGCCGAAGAGATTGCCGCTGCGGTACATCCGGAGGCGGCGGAAGCGCTGCTGGATGTGGGCGGTGCTTCGGGAACATATACGATTGCCTTTCTCCGGGCCAACCGCCGGATGCGCGCCACCCTGTTCGACCGATCCGAAGTCATGCAAATGGCCCGCGAGCGACTGGGGCAGGAGGGGTTGCTGAACCGCGTTACCCTGGTCACCGGCGATTTCTATCGGGACGAATTTCCCCCCGGGCATGATCTGGCCTGGTTGTCCGCCATCATTCATCAAAACAGCCCGGATCAGAACCTTGATTTGTATCGGAAAGTTTTCCGTTCCTTGATTCCGGGCGGACGAATCGTGATCCGGGATCACGTGATGGAGAGTGATCGCACCAGACCCATGGAAGGAGCCGTTTTTGCCGTCAACATGCTGGTTGCAACCGACGGGGGCGGGACCTACACCTTCGACGAAATACGGGATGGCCTGACCCGGGCGGGTTTTTCCCGCGTCCATCTCTTCAGGCGGGGTGAACACATGGATGCTCTCGTTGAGGCCTTCAAACCTTGATGAGGAGCATCGTGTTACGGTGAGTCGCAACCTCTTATCGTGAAGGAATCTATGCGAGTCGGTTCAGATAAAAAAACGGCATATGGGATCGTGTTTCAAAACAAAAAAATCTTGCATTTCTTCCCCCGGTTTAGTACGTTTCTGCCCGCAGAAACAGAGGCTGACAAGACGGTATGAATGCAAAGGAAGAATTGATCACGGTTTTCTCGGAGATAACGGACGTAGGGCAAATGGAGGCGTTTTTGGGCGAAATCTTTACCCCCAAGGAAATCGCGGATATCCATTTGCGTTGGCAGCTTCTCAAGGAACTGCATGCAGGAAGAACCCAGAGAAGCATTGCCGCCCGTCACAGAATGAGCCTCTGTAAAATTACCAGGGGTTCGAAGGTTCTCAAGGCGGAGAACTCCCTGGTCAGGAAAATTCTCGACACGTTGAAGGAGGGGAAATGAGTTCACAAATCAAAACACTTGAAATGCCCAACCCGGAGGGTCGTTTCGGTGAATACGGCGGGCGGTATGTGCCTCCGCAGTTGGAAGCCATTCTGGAAGAGATCACGGTTGCTTACAATGCCCTGAAAAATGACGAAAGCTTCAAGCAAGAGCTTTATGCCTTATATAAAGATTATGTCGGACGGCCGAGTCCTGTTTCATACGCCCGGAATCTCTCCGATAAAATCGGGGGCGCCCGGATCTACCTGAAGCGTGAGGATCTGAACCATACGGGGGCGCATAAGATCAACCATTGTCTCGGCGAGGCGCTCCTGGCTAAAAAAATGGGCAAGAAGAAAGTCATCGCGGAAACCGGGGCGGGGCAGCACGGCGTTGCCCTGGCGACGGCGGCGACCCTGCTGGGCCTGGAATGCGACATCTACATGGGTGAGGTGGATATCGCCAAGGAAAAGCCGAACGTGGTCCGGATGAAGATTCTCGGCGCGCGGTTGATTCCCGTAACCAAAGGCGCCAAGACGCTTAAAGAGGCCGTCGACGATGCCTTTGATGCCTATCTGAAAGATCCCGTAAACCAGTTGTATGCCATCGGTTCCGTGGTTGGCCCCCATCCTTTTCCCATGATGGTCCGTGATTTCCAGCAGATCGTCGGCATGGAGGCTAAGGAGCAGTTCAAGGAAAAAACGGGGAAACTTCCCGATAACCTCGTGGCCTGCGTCGGTGGGGGATCGAACGCCATGGGGCTTTTTACCGCCTTTCTGGAAGACGAAGGGGTCAACCTCTACGGTGTCGAGCCCGCCGGATTGGGCCTCCAAGAGGGCAAGCATGCGGCAACCCTGACCATGGGAACCCCGGGCATCCTGCACGGGTTCAAATCCTATCTACTTCAGGACGAAAAAGGTGACCCCCTGAGCGTTTATTCCGTGGCCAGCGGTCTGGATTACCCCGGAGTCGGGCCCCAGCACAGCCTGCTCAAGGATATTGGCCGGGTCAACTATGTGACCGCCGGCGATCGGGAAGCCATCGATGCCTTTTTCGAACTGTCGAGAACCGAAGGGATCATTCCCGCCCTGGAAAGTGCCCACGCCGTTGCTTATGCAATGAAGTTGGCAAAAAAACTGGGGAAGGATAAAACCATCCTGGTCAACCTTTCGGGACGGGGCGACAAGGATGTTGATTTTGTTGTGGCGAAGTATGGAAAGGACTATGGGGTTGTGATGTAGTACAATCCGACAGGTTAGGTATTAACAAAAGGGATTTCGGGGGACGGAGGTACTCCGGTTATGAAAGACCGGAACCGTCATCTTTTTCATTTTAGGGGATATTCATGCAAAAGCCTCCTTTCTTTTTTCCCCGGGGCCGTCTATATTGATCGGCAAAGGGAAAATCATCGTGACGGAAAGGGCTCGGACTGAGAAATATTTGTCTCTGATTATGCTTACAGCGACTGTTCGAAGCGGGCATTGCCATGCGCAGGGTGATTCCATCGTAAATAGGTGCAGTTAAGTTTTTGACAGAAGCGGCAACAGGGTGCAAGCAGACCCTCATCGAATATTTCATCGTGAAGGAGGAGTGGATATGGCGACAGTGATGCCGGAAGGGGAAGCAATCAGGAAAGCGGTAAAGTGGATCGCGGCGAAACGCGAAGAAAAACAGGATGTTTCTTTGAACAAACTGATCGATGAGGCGGTGATCAAGTTCGATCTGTCTCCGTTGGATTCGGAATTTCTCCACGGATTTTTTAAAAAGAGCTGATCCCGGATTTCCGGAACGGATACTGAAATTTTATTCCGGAGACGGGGGGCGGTGCCGCTTCTTTCTCCGGAGTAAAAGATTTCATTAAACAGAAAAAAAACAGCAAAAGATGTGGTCCGGTTTCGTCTGTTTTCCTTTCCAGGGCGTTTTTTACGGCGAAAATTCTTTTCTCCGGCTCTTCTCTGCAATCAATTGACGGTTTCAGATGTTTCTTCACAGCGGCAGTCGTCCGATCCCGCAGGCGGCTGCGTTTTGCGTCTTACCCTGAAATTCAGTATCTCCACGGCCACAGAAAAAGCCATGGCAAAGTAGATATATCCCTTGGGAATGGCCATATCGAGACCTTCGCCTACCAGGGCGACACCGATCAGGATGAGAAAGCTCAGGGCAAGCATCTGCAGGGTCGGATGGCGATCGATGAAAGAACTCAATGGGCCGGAAAACACCATCATGAAGCCGACGGCCAAAACCACGGCGATCACCATAACGTATAGCTCCCGGGCCATACCGATGGCCGTGATGATCGAATCCAGCGAAAAAACGACATCCAGGAGCATAATCTGGATCAGGACACCGGAAAAAGAAGCAACCGCCGGAATCCGGGGGTGTTCTTCCCTTTCCAGTTTGTCGTGAATTTCGACGGTGCTTTTTCCCATAAGAAAGAGGCCGCCACTGATCAGGATGATATCACGCCCGGAAAAATCGTTTCCCAGGATTGAAAAAAAGGGCTCGGTCATTTTCATCATCCACGTGAGGGAAAAAAGGAGGGCGATTCGGGTGAGCATCGCCAGGCCGAGGCCGATGATCCTGGCTTTTCCCCGCTGATGTTTCGGCAGGCGATCGGAGAGGATGGAGATAAAGATGATATTGTCGATACCGAGAACGATTTCCAGGGCAGTCAGCGTGACCAGTGCTGCCCATACCTGGGGGTCAGTGAAAAGCGCCATGAGAGGTTCTCCAGGATAATGTGAATGCGCCTCCGTCTTCAGGAGATGCCGATCGATTAAGAAACGTCGAGAAAAGGCAAGGGTTTTCCCAAACGGTAGACCAGAGCCTGGCAGGAAGCGATCAGGCGGGTATTTTCCGTAACCTTGATTTCATACAGGGCTGTTTTGTTGGTCCTGTTCAATTCACGGGCCTCGGCGGCGAGGGTTGCCCCTTCCGTGGGGGAGGACAGGTACGAGATGTTCATGTTCAAGGCGACTGCCATGGTGCCGTGAGAATTGGATGCCGTTTCGAAGGCCTCGTCGATCAGGGCAAAAAGCGCCCCGCCATGGGCCTGTCCGAACAGATTCTCCATATCCTTCGTGAACAGCATCTCCACTCTGGAATATCCGTCATCCAAATCGGTGAGCTGCAGGCCGAATTTTTCAGCAAAAGGTTCTTTTGCCACTTGTCTGAAAATCGCTTCCCTGACTTGATCGTCCATGAAAACACCTTTCAATCGGGATGTTTTTCAAAAAAATCCTACGGGTCGCCTTAATCCGCCAAGCAGGATGTGAGGCGGATGGAAAATATCAAGAAACCATTCTCCCATCAAGGGAAAATACCTGTGCAGCCGTCAGAAACGCTTGTGTAGGCCGTATCAGTTATGCTACGGCCAGTCTCCGAAAAGGTTTGTCCGGTCGCAGGATTTATGCTTTTCTCCTT
>CAZIPU010000146.1:0-6109 GCA_964541005.1 uncultured Syntrophales bacterium
AAGGAGAAAAGCATAAATCCTGCGACCGGACAAACCTTTTCGGAGACTGGCCGTATCATAACTGATACGGCCCATACAAGTGTTTCTGCCCGCTGCACAGGTTTTTCCCTTGATGGGAGAATGGTTTCTTGATATTTTCCATCCACCTCACATTCTGCTTGTCGGATTCAGACGATCAGTGGAAATTTTTGCAAAACATCCCGATTGAAAGGTATTTTCATGGACGATCAAATCAGGGAAGCGATTTTCAGACAAGTAGCGAAAGAACCTTTTGCCGAAAAATTCGGCCTGCAGCTCAAAGACTTGGATGACGGATATTCCAGAGTGGAGATGCGGTTCACGAAGGATATGGAGAATCTGTTCGGACAGGCCCATGGCGGGGCGCTTTTTGCCCTGATCGACGAGGCCTTCGAAACGGCATCCAATTCTCACGGCACCATGGCAGTCGCCTTGAACATGAACATCTCGTACCTGTCCTCCCCCACGGAAGGGGCAACCCTCGCCGCCGAGGCCCGTGAATTGAACAGGACCAACAAAACAGCCCTGTATGAAATCAAGGTTACGGAAAATACCCGCCTGATCGCTTCCTGCCAGGCTCTGGTCTACCGTTTGGGAAAACCCTTGCCTTTTCTCGACGTTTCTTAATCGATCGGCATCTCCTGAAGACGGAGGCGCATTCACATTATCCTGGAGAACCTCTCATGGCGCTTTTCACTGACCCCCAGGTATGGGCAGCACTGGTCACGCTGACTGCCCTGGAAATCGTTCTCGGTATCGACAATATCATCTTTATCTCCATCCTCTCCGATCGCCTGCCGAAACATCAGCGGGGAAAAGCCAGGATCATCGGCCTCGGCCTGGCGATGCTCACCCGAATCGCCCTCCTTTTTTCCCTCACGTGGATGATGAAAATGACCGAGCCCTTTTTTTCAATCCTGGGAAACGATTTTTCCGGGCGTGATATCATCCTGATCAGTGGCGGCCTCTTTCTTATGGGAAAAAGCACCGTCGAAATTCACGACAAACTGGAAAGGGAAGAACACCCCCGGATTCCGGCGGTTGCTTCTTTTTCCGGTGTCCTGATCCAGATTATGCTCCTGGATGTCGTTTTTTCGCTGGATTCGATCATCACGGCCATCGGTATGGCCCGGGAGCTATACGTTATGGTGATCGCCGTGGTTTTGGCCGTCGGCTTCATGATGGTGTTTTCCGGCCCATTGAGTTCTTTCATCGATCGCCATCCGACCCTGCAGATGCTTGCCCTGAGCTTTCTCATCCTGATCGGTGTCGCCCTGGTAGGCGAAGGTCTCGATATGGCCATTCCCAAGGGATATATCTACTTTGCCATGGCTTTTTCTGTGGCCGTGGAGATACTGAATTTCAGGGTAAGACGCAAAACGCAGCCGCCTGCGGGATCGGACGACTGCCGCTGTGAAGAAACCTCTGAAACCGTCAACTGATTGCAGAGAAGCGTCGGAGAAAAGACTTTTCGCCGTAAAAAACGCCCTGGAAAGGAAAACAGACGAAACCGGACCACGTCTTTTGCTGGTTTTTTCTGTTTAATGAAGTCTTTTATTCCGGAGAAAGAAGCGGCCCCGCCCCCCGTCTCCGGAATAAAATTAAGTGTCCGTTCCGGAAATCCGGGATCAGCTCTTTTTAAAAAATCCGTGGAGAAATTCCGAATCCAACGGAGACAGATCGAACTTGATCACCGCCTCATCGATCAGTTTGTTCAAAGAAACATCCTGTTTTTCTTCGCGTTTCGCCGCGATCCACTTTACCGCTTTCCTGATTGCTTCCCCTTCCGGCATCACTGTCGCCATATCCACTCCTCCTTCACGATGAAATATTCGATGAGGGTCTGCTTGGACCCTGTTGCCGCCGCTGTTAAAAACTTAACTGCACCTATTTACAATGGAATCACCCTGCATGGCAATGCCCGCTTCGAACAGTCGCTGTAAGCATAATCAGAGACAAAATATTGCTCCGTCCGAGCTCTTCCCATCACGATGATTTTTCCCTTTGCCGATCAATATAGACGGCCCCGGAAAAAAAAGAAAGGAGGCTTTTTGCATGAATACCCCCTGAAATAAAAAGGATAACGGCTCCGGTTTTTCATAACCCGGAGCACCACCGTCGTCCCCCGATATCCCTTTCGTTGATACCTGACCGGCCGGTTTGTACTACATCACGACCCCATAGTCCTTTCCGTACTTCGCCACAACGAAATCAACATCCTTGTCGCCCCGGCCTGAAAGGTTGACCAGGATGGTTTCATCCTTCCCCAGTTTCCGGGCCAATTTCATGGCATAAGCAACGGCGTGGGCACTTTCCAGGGCGGGAATGATCCCTTCGGTTCTCGACAGTTCGAAAAAGGCATCGATGACTTCCCGGTCGCCGGCGGTGACATAGCTGACCCGGCCGATATCCTTGAGCAGGCTGTGCTGAGGCCCGACGCCGGGGTAGTCCAGGCCGCTGGCCACGGAATAAACACTCAAAGGATCGCCTTTTCCGTCCTGCAGCAGATAGGACTTGAAGCCATGCAGGATGCCCGGCGTGCCCATCGTCAGGGTTGCCGCATGTTGTCCCGCTTCGAGACCCAATCCGGCGGGTTCAACACCATACAGGTTGACTTCCTCATCCTCCAGAAAAGCCGTAAAAAGTCCCATGGCGTTCGAGCCTCCGCCGACACAGGCGACGAGGTTATCGGGAAGTTTCCCCGTTTTTTCCTTGAACTGCTCCTTAGCCTCCATGCCGACGATCTGCTGGAAATCACGGACCATCATGGGAAAAGGATGGGGGCCAACCACGGAACCGATGGCATACAACTGGTTTACGGGATCTTTCAGATAGGCATCAAAGGCATCGTCGACGGCCTCTTTAAGCGTCTTGGCGCCTTTGGTTACGGGAATCAACCGCGCGCCGAGAATCTTCATCCGGACCACGTTCGGCTTTTCCTTGGCGATATCCACCTCACCCATGTAGATGTCGCATTCCAGGCCCAGCAGGGTCGCCGCCGTCGCCAGGGCAACGCCGTGCTGCCCCGCCCCGGTTTCCGCGATGACTTTCTTCTTGCCCATTTTTTTAGCCAGGAGCGCCTCGCCGAGACAATGGTTGATCTTATGCGCCCCCGTATGGTTCAGATCCTCACGCTTCAGGTAGATCCGGGCGCCCCCGATTTTATCGGAGAGATTCCGGGCGTATGAAACAGGACTCGGCCGTCCGACATAATCTTTATATAAGGCATAAAGCTCTTGCTTGAAGCTTTCGTCATTTTTCAGGGCATTGTAAGCAACCGTGATCTCTTCCAGAATGGCTTCCAACTGCGGAGGCACATACCGCCCGCCGTATTCACCGAAACGACCCTCCGGGTTGGGCATTTCAAGTGTTTTGATTTGTGAACTCATTTCCCCTCCTTCAACGTGTCGAGAATTTTCCTGACCAGGGAGTTCTCCGCCTTGAGAACCTTCGAACCCCTGGTAATTTTACAGAGGCTCATTCTGTGACGGGCGGCAATGCTTCTCTGGGTTCTTCCTGCATGCAGTTCCTTGAGAAGCTGCCAACGCAAATGGATATCCGCGATTTCCCTCGGGGTAAAGATTTCGCCTAGAAACGCCTCCATTTGCCCGACGTCCGTTATCTCCGAGAAAACCTTGATCAATTCTTCCTTTGCATTCATATCGTCTTGTCAGCCTCTGTTTCTGCGGGCAGAAACGTACTAAACCGGGGAAAGAAATGCAAGATTTTTTTGTTTTGAAACACGATCCCAGATGCTGTTTTTTTTATCTGAATCGACTCGCGTAGATTCCTTCACGAGAAGAGGTTACAACTCACCGTAACACGATGCTCCTCATCAAGGTTTGAAGGCCTCAACGAGAGCATCCATGTGTTCACCCCGCCTGAAGAGATGGACGCGGGAAAAACCCGCCCGGGTCAGGCCATCCCGTATTTCGTCGAAGGTGTAGGTCCCGCCCCCGTCGGTTGCAACCAGCATGTTGACGGCAAAAACGGCTCCTTCCATGGGTCTGGTGCGATCACTCTCCATCACGTGATCCCGGATCACGATTCGTCCGCCCGGAATCAAGGAACGGAAAACTTTCCGATACAAATCAAGGTTCTGATCCGGGCTGTTTTGATGAATGATGGCGGACAACCAGGCCAGATCATGCCCGGGGGGAAATTCGTCCCGATAGAAATCGCCGGTGACCAGGGTAACGCGGTTCAGCAACCCCTCCTGCCCCAGTCGCTCGCGGGCCATTTGCATGACTTCGGATCGGTCGAACAGGGTGGCGCGCATCCGGCGGTTGGCCCGGAGAAAGGCAATCGTATATGTTCCCGAAGCACCGCCCACATCCAGCAGCGCTTCCGCCGCCTCCGGATGTACCGCAGCGGCAATCTCTTCGGCCCGACCTTTGGCAACGACGTGCATCGCGCCGATAAAGGCCTTCAGTTCCTC
Organism: uncultured Syntrophales bacterium; assembly: GCA_964541005.1. Taxonomy (GTDB): domain Bacteria; phylum Desulfobacterota; class Syntrophia; order Syntrophales; family JAAYKM01; genus JAAYKM01. The sequence goes on from CAZIPU010000146.1 coordinate 4,457, forward strand.
CGTTTCGTCAAAATGGTCGGATTGATTTTCTGCATGCCGTCCACTCCGGAGCAGGTCGGTCAATTCCGACCATCGATACCAGAGATGGGCCATATGCAATACCATGGGCAAAACGGTTCCGGAGGCCTCTTCCACCAGAAAGGAAGCGGCAGGGGGCACGCATCGATAACAATTGTTTTCCTTGACCAGCAAACCTGCGGCCGCCAGAGCATCGAGCAGAATGGTCAACGGCCGGAGCGCCGTGTTCGTGTACTCTGCGATCTCGACATCGGTTAAGGTCCGATGCGCCAGGAGCGTAAAGAGGTTCAATTCCGCCCCCGTAAGCAGAATACGCGATTCCATAAAGCTTCGTGCCAATTTCAGAATATCTTCCGAATTTTCAAAAGTCATACTTTTCCTCCATCAGAGTGCCGTCGAGATGACATTTCAACAACCCTTTATTATGATCCCCCTGGATTCGATCCCGGATAATCGATCCTGCCAACGATAAGACAAAAACCCTTTACATCCTCAACGCGGACCCATTCGCCTTTTGCGATTGTTTGCCCCTGCCCGGATACCTTCGCCTTCCAGAGTTCGCCGTTCGCCCGAACATATCCGGTCGGGTTCAGAAACTCGATCACCGTCCCCTTTGTGCCGATGAGCGATTCAGCACTCAATACATCCCGACTGTCGTACGCACGCCGCACGAGAGGGAAAAGCATCCCATTCTTGACCATCAACAGGACCATAACGCTCCAGAAAAACCAGTCCGGGATGTTGATCCACCGGCCGGCAATGGTCAGCGCCACGGCAAACAGAAGTAACTCGGGAATCTGAAACAGGGCGTATTTAAAGGCAACCCGCCAGGCATTTCTGTATTTGGCCGTCTCCAATCGATACTCCTCCCGGTTGCATACCATTGTCACGGACGCTTGGTCCCCAGGTAAAGCCCCCGTCGTTTTTTTATATAAGAAGGGGCCGGTTTCCCCGGGTTTCTCGGTATTTTGTGTTGCTACTTTACAACAAAGTATGCAATATAAACAGCCTGTGATGGGGTGGTTTGGAAAGCCGTTTCATTTTTGCCTCCAAGAGCAATTTTGTTTATCTTTAATGAACAGATGCTTCCGGAAGAGATGGCAGGCATTGGAAACTGCATTTTTTATAATCCATCTATACGGTATCAATGACAATGTTTATTGGTAAAAAGAAAGGAGGAAGTAAATGAGGAAAAATTGGCTTTTCGTTTTATGTACAATGTTGACCGTGTTGATTTTGTGTACCTCTTCAATGGCGGCGAATCTTCCCAAGGCATGGTCCATCACGCCTTTCGCAGGTGGTTATTCTTTTGACGACGATGAAAATCTGGACACCTCCTTGCTTTACGGATTGCGATTCGGATACAACCTGACCAAGGAATGGTCCCTCGAAGGCGTTGTGACCTATTCGGACGCCGATGGCGATGACAGGATTTTTGGTCCGCAGGGATCCTACAAAGATGACGCCGAGATGATCGGCTACCGGTTGGAAGGGCTGTACAATTTCCTGCCCGATACGGATGTCGTCCTTTTCGTCGCGGCCGGTGTCGGTGGGAGGAACCTCGATTATGACGAGGGAAATAACGAAAATGATGTCGTGCTCGACTACGGTGTCGGTTTCAAGTGGTTCTTCGTG
>CAZIPU010000147.1:0-6037 GCA_964541005.1 uncultured Syntrophales bacterium
TTTCTTCCCTCGGCCAGGGCGACTTTCCGCTTTTCTTCCAGTTCCTCGGGGCTGCAGGTGCAGTAGTAGGCCTTGCCTTCGTTCAGGAGCTTTTGCACCATCGCCCGGTGGTTTTCCACCCGCTGGGCCTGGTAAAAGGGGCCTTCATCCCAGTCGAGGCCCAGCCAGGTCATGGCGTCGAGAATGGCCCGCGTCGATTCGTCGGTTGATCGCTGCTGATCCGTGTCTTCAATCCGCAGGACAAAAGCCCCTCCCATGTGGCGGGCGTAAAGCCAGTTGAACAGGGCGGTTCTTGCCCCGCCGATATGAAGGTATCCCGTCGGTGACGGGGCAAAACGGGTTCTGATTTTAGGTTCTTTTATCATGATGTTATTCCTTGAAAATATTGTGCTTCCTTATAGGTTTATGCGGCAACTTTGTCAAGCCTGATTTGGCGAAAGACCTGGGATGGCAAACTCCTTTTAATTTATCGATTCCAATAAAAATTCCCGGGTTGAACCCCCTGTCGGCCGTAAATTGTGCTTGACAAGGGAATGAATATATCATTAAGTACACTGCTTTATATCAGGGGGGGTAGTGTTTCCAAAAAAGAACGGATAAACTGCCGGATCCCGGGAGCAAATTGAAAAGTGAAGATTCATGTACCGAAAATTACGGATGAGGGCCTCGACCTGAAATTTTCCCGGGACGGGAAGTGGCTGCGGGATCTCCTGCCCGGGGAGGAAGCGGACCGCTTTTCCATTGAGCGGGCCGACGTTGCCTGCCGGGTCAGGAAGGTCCGGGATTCGGTCTTCGTCGATGGATCGATCGATACGGTTGTCGAGGCGGATTGCTCCCTCTGTCTTGAGAAAGCCCGTATTCCTGTCAGCAGCCGGTTCCACTATACCTTTGTGCCGCATCGGAAAGATGTTCAGGAGGAAAAGGAACTCACGTCGGAAGACATGGACATGGAATACTACGATGACGAGACCATTGATCTGGATCCCATCATCCTGGAACAAATCGTCCTGCAGATCCCCATACGGGTTGTCTGTCGCGAGACCTGCAAGGGACTGTGTCCGCAATGCGGAACGAACCTGAATACGTCGAGCTGCACCTGCAGCGATAGCGTGACTGATGAACGTCTGAGTGTACTGAAGAATCTGAAATTAAAATAACTGAAGAGGAAGGATATAGCCATGCCAAATCCGGTAAAACGACATTCAAGGACCAGAAGGAACATGCGGCGCGCCCATGATTTCCTGACGCCGCCCTCGACATCCAAGTGCCCCCAGTGCGGGAAACCCAAGCTTCCCCATCGGATATGCGAAGCCTGCGGCACTTACAAGGGCCGGGAAGTTATCTCGGTAGGAGAGATCACCAAATAGGCCGATCCCGAGGGTTTCCATGGGCAAACTTGCCTTTGTTTTTCCCGGCCAGGGTTCCCAGTTCGTGGGAATGGGAGCGGATTTATACCGGGAGTTTCCGAGAGCGAGAGAAATATTCAATCGGGTCAGGGAGGCCGTCGGGATCGATATCCCGTCTCTTTGTTTTCATGGCCCCCAGGAAGTTCTCGATCTGACGCTCAACACGCAGGTTGCCGTCCTGACGATGGACATGGCCGTTTACGAGGTCTTTGCCGAATCTTTCGGCGAGGAACCCCAGGTGATGGCGGGGCACAGCCTTGGAGAATACGGCGCCCTCTATGCGGCGGGAGCCGTTTCCCTCGATGAAATCATCCCGTTGGTGTGGGCACGGGCCCGGTATCACCATGAGGCGGTCCCTCCCGGGGAAGGGGGGATGGCGGCGATCATCGGGCTGCCATACAAAGCCGTAAACAGAATCTGCGGCGATATTTGTAACCGTGGCGGAAATGTTTCCGTATCGATCATCAATACACCGGATCAGATCGTGATCTCCGGTTACAGCGGGTCGGTTGATGAAGCGATGGCCGTAACCGTGGACCGGGGAGCCCGCCGGGCCGTAAAACTGGCCATCAGCGCTCCCTGCCACTGCAACCTGATGGAGGGGGCGGCCCGGAAATTAAAAGAGGACCTGAGTCGGGTGCATTTCCGTGACTGCCGCGTGCCGGTTATTCCGAACTGTGATCCGACGGCTTGCCATAGCGGTCAAACGACGAGGGATTTGCTGATCAGGCAGCTTACGAATCCCGTGAAATGGCAGGAAACGATGGAGAAAATGGTCGAAATGGGGGTGGACACCCTCGTGGAATTGGGGCCGAAGCGGGTTTTGGGCGGTCTGGCCAGACGAATCGACGACCGGGTCCGGTTGTTGAATGTAGAAGATCTGGCGTCCCTGCAAACCACGGTAGCGGCCCTGAAGGGGTGATCGAACCTCATAATGCGTTCTTTTTAGAACGATAAAAGGAAGAGATAAATAGGACGAGGTCAGAACGGATAAACGAGCTCGTCGTTTCAGCATCATAAGCGGACAGAGTTGTATATTTCCGGGAGTTGAAGAGGGGGATTTTCATGACACTTGAAGAAAAGGTCATCGATTTGATTGTAGAGCAGTTGGATGTGACAAAAGAGGAGTGCGTTCCGGAGGCATCGTTCCTGGACGATCTGGGCGCCGATTCCCTGGATTTGGTCGAGTTGGTTATGGAGATGGAGGAGACGTTCAATATCCAGGTGGCGGACGAAGAACTTGAGAAAATCCGAACCGTTCAGGACGTCATCGATTTCCTGAGGAGCAAGGGCGTATCGTAAATGATGTTCTCTGCCGGCAAGGAGAGCCACCCGTGAAAAGGAGGGTGGTCATAACGGGTTTGGGAGCCGTAACGCCCCTGGGTAATTCAGCGGAAGAATCCTGGCGGAATGTCTGCACGGGGAAATCCGGTATCGGCCGGATCACGAAATTCGATACGGCCGACTTCAACACAAAGATTGCAGGGGAAGTAAAATCTTTCGATCCGTTACAGTATGTCAATAAAAAGGAATACCGCCGGCTGGATGATTTCATCCTCTATGCCCTGGCTGCTGCGGAAATGGCTGTTCATGACGCGGGGCTTGCGGAACTCGCCGGAGAACGGTCGGGTGTAATCATTGGTTCGGCCATCGGCGGTCTGACGACGATTGAGAAGGAAAAGGAGACGATTCTTCAGGCGGGACCGCGACGCGTTGCGACCTTTATGATTCCGGCGGTTCTGGCTAACCTGGCGGCGGGGCATGTGTCCATCCGCTTCGGCCTGAAGGGGCCCATTACCTGTCCCGCGACGGCCTGTGCCGCGGGAACGAATGCCGTGGGCGATGCTTTCCGGATGATCCGGGACGGTTATGCCGATTTGATGATCGCCGGTGGTGTGGAAGCGGCGGTCACGCCTCTGGCGGTGGCCGGATTCAACGCCATGCGCGCCCTGTCGACAAAAAATGACGAGCCGGAGAAGGCGAGCCGGCCTTTTGATCAAAAGCGCGACGGTTTCGTCATCGGCGAGGGGTGCGGTCTCGTCGTGATGGAAGAGTTGACCGCGGCCCTTAAACGGGGTGCTGAAATTTACGGAGAAGTGATCGGATACGGCCTGACATCGGATGCGTTCCACCTGGCGGCGCCGCCTCCGGGGCACGAAGGGGCCGTCCGCTGCATGCGCAACGCCCTTGCCGACGGTGGTGTTACACCTGCGGAAGTGGATTACATCAATGCCCATGGGACGTCCACGCCCCTGAACGACTTATATGAAACGCAGGCCGTCAAGACCGTTTTCGGCGAAGAGAAACCCGGTGTCCCGGTCAGTTCGACAAAATCGATGACGGGTCACATGCTGGGCGCGGCGGGCGGCGTTGAGGCCGTTTTTACAACGATGGCCATCCGGGACGGCATTATTCCGCCGACGATCAATCTCGACGAGCCCGATCCGGAATGCGATCTGGACTATGTGCCCCACGAGGCCAGGAAGAAGGAAATCCGGGTCGCGATGTCCAATACGTTCGGTTTCGGCGGAGTGAACGCGTCGTTGGTATTGAAGAAATGGGTTGAGTGAAGAAGATGTGGCATCGACTGGTTATCGGGTCCGATCATGCGGGCTTCGAACTGAAGGAAGAGGTCAAATCGCTCCTCGTGCGGATGAAGATCGATGTGACCGATGTCGGAACCGCGGACGCCGCGGCGGTGGATTATCCTGATTTCGGCTGTCAGGTGGCGGAAAGGGTTTCATCGGGAGAGTTTCCCGCGGGGATTCTCCTGTGCGGTGCCGGTGTCGGGATGACCATCGTGGCGAACAAATTCCCCGGAATCCGGGCCGCCCTGTGTCTCGACACGTATACGGCGGAGATGTCCCGCCGGCACAATGACGCGAACGTGCTGATTTTGGCGGGACGCCGGACCGACAGCGCCACGATGGCGCAGATTGTGAAGATTTGGTTGTCAACGGAGTTTGAAGGCGGCCGTCATCAGCGGCGTCTGGATAAGATACGGGCAATAGAAGAGAAACGATGGAGGGGAACAGAACCATGTCAGAGTTGACCAAAACAGATCCGGAAGTGGCCCGGGCCATTCTCTGCGAGACGGAAAGACAGACGGGCAAGATCGAACTGATCGCGTCGGAGAACTTCGTCAGTGAAGCCGTTTTGGAGGCCCAGGGTTGCGTCATGACCAACAAATACGCCGAGGGTTATCCGGGCAAGCGTTACTACGGCGGCTGCGAGTTTGTTGATATCGTCGAAAATCTGGCGATCGAGCGTTGCAAGGCCCTCTTCGGTGCCGATTATGTCAACGTGCAGCCCCATTCGGGAACCCAGGCCAACATGGCGGTATATTTTGCCGTTTTGCAGCCCGGCGACACGATCCTCGGAATGAATCTGTCCCATGGCGGTCATCTGTCCCACGGCAGTCCTGCCAATTTCTCCGGCAAATACTATAACGTTGTCCCCTACGGCGTCGACCGGGAGACGGAAACGATCGATTACAACGAGGTGATGGACCTGGCGAAGAAGCATCGTCCCAAGATGATCGTCGTCGGTGCCAGCGCCTATCCCCGGACGATCGACTTCGCCGCGTTCCGCCAGGCCGCCGACCAGGTCGGGGCGGTGATCATGTGCGATATCGCCCATATCGCCGGTCTGGTTGCCGCGGGTTTGCATCCCACGCCGGTTCCGCTGTGCGAATTTGTGACCTCGACCACCCACAAGACCCTGCGTGGGCCCCGGGGGGGGCTCGTCATGTGCAAGGAAGAATATGCCAAGACCTTGGGAAGCCGTGTCTTCCCGGGAACCCAGGGCGGACCCCTCATGCACGTCATCGCGGCCAAGGCCGTGGCCTTCAAGGAGGCCCTGACGGATGAGTTCCGGCAGTATCAGGGGCAGATCGTCAAAAACGCGAAAGCGCTGGCGGAAGCATTGAAAAATCAGGGTTTCCGCCTCGTATCGGGAGGGACGGACAATCATCTCATGCTGGTCGATCTGACCGACAAGAACGTGACGGGGAAAGAAGCCCAGGAAATCCTCGATCTTACCGGGATCACGGTCAACAAGAACGGCATTCCCTTCGACACGAAGGGGCCCATGGTGACGAGCGGTATCCGGATCGGGACGCCCGCCGTGACGACCCGGGGGATGAAGGAACCGGAGATGCAGCAGATTGCCGGGTTCATTGCCCAGGTGATCCTCAACCGGGATAACGAAGGAAAGATCAGGGAGATCGGGGAAGGGGTCAAGGCGCTTTGCGATCGTTTTCCCCTTTACAAGGGCCGCATCGAAAAAGGGCGAGAGGAACTCAAATAGAATCCGGGAGCGAAGATGACCCCCGAAAACAGGGCGCGGGAAATGACTGTTCGTCCTGACTGGGATGAATACTTCATGGGCATCGTGGAACTGGTGGCCAAGCGTTCCACCTGTCTGCGCCGCAGTGTGGGTGCCGCCCTGGTCCGGGACAAGAGAATCCTGGCCACGGGTTACAACGGGGCTCCTTCGGGTCTCCACCATTGTCTCGACGTGGGATGTCTCCGGGAGAAATTCCAAGTTCCGTCCGGGGAGCGCCATGAGCTGTGCCGGGGCCTGCATGCCGAACAGAACGCGATCATTCAGGCGGCGCTCCACGGCGTGAG
>CAZIPU010000148.1:0-5995 GCA_964541005.1 uncultured Syntrophales bacterium
TTGATCGTGATCCCAGCCGTGGTGTGGGGGACGTATACCTGGCACATGCCGCTGGCATACCCCGTATCCCGCAGGACGGAACGGACCTGACCCGTAATGTCGATCATCTGGCAGCGGCTGCCCGTTTTGACCGTGAATTGTTTGAGCATCGATTCGTTCCTTTGAATTATTTTGCTATCTCCGGAATCAAACCAAAACCTGCACGTCGATCCAACTGTCCTTCGTCAGAACCCTTTCCCCTTCGGGGATTTTGATTATGGCTGTCGCCCCGGCCATGTTCTTCAGCCGGCTCTTCGTTTGCAGGGGTGACACGTATAAATTGCCGTCCTGTTTTTGCAGTTGCGCATAGATGAACTGGGTCCAGCTTTTTTGTCCGCCGACCTCCTCCGTCAGGATGGCTTTTACCGTTGTGAGGGGTGCGGGCGGATAGCCGGACATGGCGAGAAGAGCCGGAAAAGCGATCTGCAGGAAGGCCATCTCGTTCGAAGGGGGCCCTCCGGGCAGGCAGAAAACCGGTTTGTGTTCCAGCAGGCCGAACGCGACGGCTTTGCCCGGTCCGATTCGGACGCGGTGATAGAGCGGTTCCCAACCCAGTTCGTCCAGAACACCCAGGGAATAGTCCTTGTCTCCTTCCCAGGCGCCGCCGATGGTCAGAAGGGCGTCGCAATCGCGGAGCAGTTCGGCGACCGTTTCCCGGATCTGGTCGGGTTGATCCTTAATGACCTTCATGACCACGTCGATCTGCCGGAACCGGAGAAACCCGGACAACGTAATGAGATTGCTGGCAAAGATTGCCCCGGAACGAAACGGTTCTCCCGGTGCGATGATTTCGTCGCCCGTGGCGATGATGGCCACTTTCGGGAGTTTGTAAACCCGGACCGCCTCCAGGCCCGCCGCCGCCATCAAGCCGGCATGACCGGCGCTCAAGATCTCGCCCCTGTGTACGATCTGTTCCCCTTCTTCGACATCCGTTCCCCGGACGAGAACGTTTCTGCCCGGTTCGGAATCGGCCAGGACAAGAACTTCGTCGCCGTTTTCCCGGGTGAATTCCTGGGAGACAACGGCCTCCGCTCCTTCCGGCATGGGAGCCCCCGTGAGAATACGGATTGCCTGTCCTTTTTTCAGACTGAAGGCCGATTTTTCGCCGGCCGACACGGTGCCCACAATGGGCAAAGCCACGGGATGTTCCTCGCTTGCCGAGGCGATATCGTCAGAGCAGACGGCATACCCGTCTTTCAGAGACGCCGTCAGTGACGGGGAGTTGATTTTGGAATAGATATCCTCCGCCGCCACACGCTGCACGCATTCGTGCAGAGGTAAGCTTTCCGTGGGCAAGGCGGGAATTCTTTTCAGGGTTAATTCCAGTGCTTCTACCAAACCGAGCCATTGTTTTTCCATATTACTGTCCTCTAAGATAAGTTGTCGATGAAGTCGAATGATCCTGCCTTACGGTTCAAAAGACCAATTCAATCTTCCCTTTCGGGGCAGCCGTGATTTCTCCGACGATCGCGGCATCTTCAATTCCTGCGTCGTGCATTTTTTGCAGGAGTTCCCAGGCTTCGGCGTTGCCAAGGACGATCAGGAGGCCTCCTGCCGTCTGCGGATCGAAAAGAATGTCCACGAGCGATTCCGGGCAGGCGGGATCGACAAGGACTTGATTCATGCGGTGGCGCTTGTTCCGGATCAGTCCCGCCGGGATGATCAGATCGTCGACGAGTTTTTTGAGACCCGGGAAATAAGGAACGTGCGACGCCTCAATCCGCATGCCGACGTTCGCATCCTCGATCATCTCGCAGGCATGGCCCAGGAATCCGAATCCCGTGATATCCGTGCAGGCGTGAACGGTTTCCAGGTCTGCCATCAGCTCCGCCGCCTGCTTGTTCAGCGTGGTCATGCAGCGGGCCGATTTAGCCTGGAGTTCCTCATCTGCTATTCCCGCCTTCAAGGCTGTACTTACGATTCCCGTTCCCAGGGCCTTGGTCAGGATCAGCTTGTCACCGACTTCGCCACCCCGGTTCAGGAGGACCTTCGCTGGGTGGATGACACCCGTGACGGAGAGGCCGTACTTCAGTTCGTTATCCTCGACACTGTGTCCGCCGATGAGAAGGACCCCCGCCTCGTGCATCTTGTCCATGCCGCCGCGGAGAATATCCCGGAGAATGCTGACGGGCATGGTTTTAATAGGGAAACAGACGATATTCATGGCCGTTAAAGGCTTTCCGCCCATGGCGTAGACATCGCTCAGCGCATTGGTGACGGCAATCTGCCCGAAGGTATAGGGGTCATCCACGATGGGGGTGAAGAAATCGACGGTCTGGATGATTGCCAGGTCATCTCTCAATTGATACACCCCGGCGTCTTCGGCATGTTCCATGCCGACAATCAGGTTCGGATCGGAACTCATGGGCAGATCCTTCAGTGCTTCCTGCAGGTCACCCGGACCTATCTTGCAGGCTCAACCGGCGCCATGCACCGTTTCCGTCAAACGGATCTTTTTGTTTTCGTCTATCATGATTTCCTTGAGCGATTTATGTGATTCCAGTACCGGTCTCCGTGGCGAAAGAAAACGCCAACGGAGTTGATTATTTATGGAATCCGTATCTTACCTATACAAAAAGAAAGGATCTGTCAAACAGATAAGGCACCGTTTTGTCAGATGCAAAATCCCAATCTCGTCTCTGAATATCCCACGAGTCAAAAAAAAGGAATTTGCTGAAGCTGTAGATCGCCGAGAAAACATCCATTTTGCCATTTCATGCAAAAGGCTTGTAATATTCCGGCATCACATACGAACCGGCCTTTTGCGTGGCCACCCCATTTGGGAAAGATTCCGTTTCCCAACCCATGTCATGGCATTTATTAAGAAAGAAGTTGGTGAATTGCATTTGCGTGTGATATGGTCCGCGCATGGGTTACGATACGTTTAAAAACATCACGATGCAGCAACTTGAAGCATTGATTCAGCTGGTCGACGCGGGCAGTTTTACACGCGCTGCCGACAAGATGTTTCTCACGCAGCCCACCCTGACCAAACACATCAAAAACCTGGAGGAAGCGGTCGGCACGCAGATCATCAACCGGGCCAACAAGGGGCTGTCCCTGACACCGGAAGGCCAGGTTCTTTACAGTTATGCAAAGCGCATGATCCGTCTCCGGGAAGAGGCAAAAGAGAAAATCATGGAGATGCGGGAACACGAAGCCGGCCACATCTTCCTGTCGGCCAGTACTATTCCGGCAACGTATATTCTTCCCCGGCTGCTCGGTCAGATGAGAAAACGGTATCCGGATATCCGGGTCCATCTTCAGACCTGCGACAGCGAGGAAACCCAGCAGTTGATTCTCAACGGTCAGGCCGAAATGGGGGTGATCGGAAAGGAACCTTTCGACAAGCGGCTTTGCATGGAAACCCTGTGGCAGGATCAACTGGTTCTGGTTGCCCCGCCGGATTACACGGTGCCGGAACACGGAAAAACCATTTCCATGGAGCAACTGCTCAAAGAGCCCTTTGTCGCCCGTGAGAGAGGTTCGGGAACCCGGGAAAACATCGAGGGATACCTTCAGAAACACTATCATTTCTCCCTTTCCGCTTTTCACGTCGTCGGCGAAATGGGGAGCTCCGAAGCGGTCAAGGAGGCCGTGATCGGCGGTCTGGGACTGTCCATTATTTCTCTTTACGCCGTCGAACGGGAACTCAAGCAGGGCATCCTTGTAATGGTCCCCCTGGAAGGGGGAAACATTGGGCGTAACTTCTATCTGATTTACAGAAAACACCTGCATCTGCTGAATTATCACCGGCGGTTTCTGGAAATGTTGCAAGCCTCCGTATCGGTCGGATAAATTCTTCCCAACCAGTCAAATTTATGAGCCTTGGATGATCCCGTTTCCGTGGGCAAAACGTGTCGGTTTGTGCGGAAAGCGCGGCACTACATCCGGAACGCCCGGGTAGATTCCGCAGGAAGATCGGTAATGGCGTCGCCCGTGAGGAGGGCCAGGTAATAAATCCGGCAGACCTTTTCCATTAATTCGGTATTCAGGAGGGCCTCTTCCATGGTGTTTCCCAGAACGAGGGCGCCGTGGTTCTGAATGATGTACCCGCAGGCGCCGTTCTGCAGTTTTTCCGCCACCTGATTCGCCAGTTCCGCGCTTCCCGCAGGAGCAAAGGGAACGATGTCGATCCGGGGTCCTATCTTGAGGAAAACTTCCTCGAAAAGCGCCGGAACAGGCCGGTTGATGACGGAGAAAACGCTGGCGTAATGCTGGTGTGTATGAACGATGGCACGTGCGTCGGAACGGTTTCGATAGACGGCGATGTGCATGGCGATTTCGATGGAAGGGGGAAAATCACCGGCAAGCCGGGTTTCGTTGAAGTCGGCGATGCATATGCCGTCCGCCGGGAGTTCATCGTAGCGTTTTGAAGTCGGTGTGATGGCCAGTGTTTCCGTATCCTCGATCCGCAGGGAAACATTTCCTCCCGTACCCCGGCGGGTACCGAAAAAGCCGTTTTGGGAAAGCCAGATTGCGGCCTCAAGGACCGATTTCTGGTAAGAAAGATAGGGAAGTTTCTTCTTCATGGTGATATGAATCTTTCTACCGGGGAGCCGATTCTTTTCATGGTGAACACTTGACCGTTCGTCCTGGCGAACCCGCAGGGAGATGTATACCAGTAAAGCATGGCCGGTGCAATGAAAGATCCTTTCCGGGGTGAAAAACGGGGTTGAAAGAAGAGAAAGGTACGGTATATTGAACGGGTTTAAACCGAGAAGAGAAACCTGACATAAACGGGGGCGGGCATCACCGATGACGACGCGTAATGACATATCCCTTTACGAGAATGCCGGGGAAGACAGCGGTTTCCGCACCATTGTTTTCAGCCGGGAATTCCGTATCCCGGAAAAACTTCTGATCAACCTGAGTTATGAATACCTCCGCCGGGAACGGTGGGTTCCTCTGGAAGAACATCAGGGGCGTGTGTCGGTCATCGTCGGTGATCCCGATAATATCCTGAAGAAAGACATGATCAAAAATTTTCTTCGGGCGAAGTCCCTGGAGTTCTGTCTGGCGGAAGAAGAGGACATCCTCAAGTTTATTGACTATTTTTATGGCGTTTTGCCCCCCCCCGACGCTACCGGGAAGGAGGGTGCCGGAATAGAAGACCAGGCGGAAGCCAACGCGAACATCATCCGGTTGGTGGACGACCTGATCGAGGAAGCCTATGTCAGACGGGCATCGGATATTCACATCGAGCCGGATGTGAAGGACCGCCAGGTCAACGTCCGACTGAGAATCGACGGCGAGTGCATCCCCTACAAGATCTTTCCCTACGAGTACCGGGCGCCGATTATTTCGCGGGTCAAAATCATGTCCAACCTGGATATTACGGAAAAGCGTCTCCCCCAGGACGGAAAGATCATGTACAAGCGTTACACCGGGGAAGAACTGGAGCTGCGGGTGGCGACCATGCCCACCTACGGCTATACGGAGGACGTGGTTCTCCGGATCCTGACCCGGGGCAAGATCATGAGCCTGGATGAGCTCAGCATGCCCGCCGATACCTGCGAACGTTTCCATAAGTTGTTTACAAAACCCTATGGCCTGATCCTTCTCGTCGGGCCCACCGGTTCGGGAAAAACCACGACGGCCCACGCGGTCCTGCAGGTCCTGAACAAACCCAACGTCAAGATCTGGACCGTGGAGGATCCTGTGGAGATTACCCAGCGGGGTATCCGTCAGGTCCAGGTCCATCATAAGATCGGGCTTGATTTCAGCAGCGCCATGCGGTCCTTCCTCCGGTCCGATCCGGACATTATCATGGTCGGCGAGATGCGGGATTACGAGACGGCGAAAATGGGCGTCGAGGCCTCGACAACGGGACATCTGGTTCTGAGTACCCTCCATACGAACAACGCCCCGGAAACCATCGTCCGGCTTCTGGAAATCGGCATCGATCCCTTCGCCTTCTCCGATTCTCTCCTGTGTGTCCTGGCCCAGCGCCTGG
>CAZIPU010000149.1:0-5964 GCA_964541005.1 uncultured Syntrophales bacterium
CCCCGTACATACGCCCACCCCTGTGCGCACGAACGGTGCGTTTCCCTTGCTGCGGGCACTTTTCACGAAGCCGCTTGTTTGTCGGTATCGGTGTCTCCGGACACCTCACCACCGCTTAAGTGAGACGACCGTCGAACACGGGTCGCCGAACGGTTCAGCGATCAAAGTGACTTTTCACAAGTTAAAAAGAATATTTATCCAGTTTCTTCAATGATGGGAAAGCTCAATAGCCGCGGCGACATATACTAAAAAGGAAGGGGAAGGTCAAGGAGAAAAAAGCCGGGCGGGGAAGCACACTTCCCGCCCGGCTTTTGATTTTCTTGGTCTGGTTTGCCTGTTCGATTACACGGTCGACGCCAGGCGCTCCGCCACAATTTCCGCGATGTCCTTCACGACGACCTTGTCAAAGGCCTTCTCATCTTTCAGACCGTCCTCAAACATGGTCATACAGTAGGGACAGGCCACACCGATCACCGACGCCTTGGTCTCCAGGGCTTCCCGGGTCCGTTCCGCGTAGATACGGCCGCCCAGATTTTCCTCCAGCCACATGCGCCCGCCGCCGGCGCCGCAGCAGAAGCTCTCCGATCCGTGTCTTTTCATTTCCACGGGGGAGTTTCCTCCGCAGGCTTTTCTGATGATTTCGCGGGGTTCCCGGTAGATATCGTTGTAGCGCCCCAGGTAACAGGAATCATGGTAGGTAAAACTGCAGTCGTACTGTTCCTTCAACTTGATCACCCCCCGCTGGAGCAGCATGTAGATCAACTGGCTGTGGTGAACCACTTCGAAATCCGTATCGTACTGCTTGTAATCGTTCTTCAGGGTGCTGAAGCAATGGGGGCAATAGGTGATGATCTTTTTTACACCGTACTTCTTGAAGATATCGATATTGTCCCTTACCATCTTGTCGAAGGCATACTCGTTGCCCAACCGGCGCAAGGAGTCGCCGCAGCATTTTTCCTCGTTCCCCAGAATACCCCAGGAAAGACGGGCCTCATTGAGAATTTTCGCCACTGCCGCCGTCACCATCTTGCTCCGCGGGTCGAAAGAACCGGAACAGCCGACGAAGAAGAGGTACTCGACCTGGGCACCGTGTGAGAGGATTTTGATATTCCGGTCGTGAACCCATTTATCCCGCTCATTCGGTGCAATCCCCCAGGGATTGAACCGTTGTTCGGAATTCTCGAAGAAGGTGATCAATTCTTCAGGGAAGGCGGCCTTTTCCATGACCAGATGACGCCTCATTCCGATCAGTTTCGGTACATGCTCGATAAAAACGGGACACTTCTGCATGCAGGCCCCGCATGTGGTACAGGACCAGATGGCATTCACGGACACACTGTCCTCCCTGGCATCAATTAAGGGCACGACCATTTCGGCGTTATCGGATGCCGCCGCAATGGTATCGGAGGGACGGGAGGCAAGAATGGCATTTCCGTTGGCCAGAACATTCAATTTCCCCTGATGGATGACCTGTCTCGGATTCAACGGCTTCTGGGTATTATGGGCCGGACAGGCAGCCTGACACCGGCCGCATTCCGTACAGGAAAGGAAATCCAGAAGGTCTTTCCATGAATACTGAACAATCTTGGAAACACCGAAACGTTCCCCTCGCCGGAAGATCATTCTCGGAACGGTGTTGACGAAAGAGGCGCTCCGGAAAAAGCAATTCGGAATGGCCGTCAGGATATGGAGATGTTTGCTGTAGGGCAGATAATTCATGAAGAACAGCAGAACCAGGGCGTGTATCCACCAGAAAACCCGGCCGACGATATGGGCACCTTCAGGGGTCAGACCGTAATACAGGTTCGACAGCAGATAAGATACCGGCATGGCCCAGGGGGATATTTCCTTTTGTCCCAGACGGATTTCACTGGCATGGTATCCGAAATAAACCGCCATCAGCACGGCAACAAGACCCAGAATCACAAAGGCGTCCGCCGTGGGGTCGATGTAGGCCGGCCGGAAGAAAACTCTGCGGATAACGGCGTTCAGAACACAGATCAAAACGACAACCGACATGACATCCGCCATGAACAGCATGATGCTGTAAGGAAGATCACCGAGGAACCAGAAGGAAAAACGGGGGAAAATACCCGAAACGAGAAACTCCAGATTCATCAGGAGCAAAAACATGAATCCCCAGAAAAGAAACAGGTGATTGACTCCGAACACTTCACTGACCACGCGGACCTGGGCAAAGGCATAAACCAGCATGCCTCTGAATCTCGACCAGAGATGATCGAAACGGTTCTCCCCTTGTCCGAGACAGATGATGGCGAACAGCCGGTACAGGTTTCTCAGGAAGAAACCCACCGCTCCGACAAGGATAAATAAAAATAATAAGGATTCTATAGGGCTCAAGGGAACTCCTTTCTATCTTTTCAATCGATCTAAATCTTTATTGCGTGACTGCTATGTATCCTCGTTGCCGACCCGGCCGCTTTCAAACCGATCCGGCAGGCTGTTTTCTTTCCCGTTTCCCCGGATGACATTGAAACTTTGCATTAACAATTCCTCTTGTTTTTCAATCCGTTTCATTACGGGCGCGCTCCCTGCCCTCCCTGGTTCTCGAGGCTGAGCCAGAAGAGGTTGGAAATATCCGAAGACACCGGATGGGCCCAACTTGTGTGGAGCTTGTCGATCAGCGCGGGAATGATCTCAAAAACATCCCCCACGATCCCCAGATGGGCCACTTCAAAAATCGGGGCGTTGGGATCCGTGTTGATGGCGATGATATGTTCCGCATCCTGCATGCCGACCAGATGCTGAATCGCTCCCGAAATGCCGCAGGCGATATACAATTTGGGACGGACGGTCTTGCCCGTCTGACCGACCTGGCGTTCATGGGGCAACCACCCGGCATCGACGGCACTGCGTGAACAGGCCACCACGCCTCCGAGGAGGTCAGCCAGATCATAGAGCATCTTGAAGTTCTCCGCGCTGCGCAACCCTCTTCCTCCGCTGATAATGACGTTGGCCACCGAAATATCGATGGACCCCTCGGTTTTTATCGGGATGACCTCCAGCACGGCACTGCTCAACTTGTCCGCCAGCAGATCGAAAGTTTCTGTTATGACGGGGCCGGTCCGCCCCGGCCGCACATCCGGCTTAGGCATGACGTGAGGTCGTACCGAAGCCATCTGGGGACGGGCCGTTTCGGTCAGGATCGTAGCCATAATGTTTCCGCCGAATGCCGGACGGGTCTGTTCCAGAAGCCGCCTGGTCTGGTCGATCGCGAGACCGGTACAGTCCGCCGTAAGCCCTGTTCCCAGTTCCGTCGCCATGGCTCCGGCCAGATCCCGACCCAACCCGGTTGCCCCGATCAGCACGATCTCGGGCTTGTACTTTCTGATCAGGGAAAGAGCGCCATGCAAATAGGCTTCCGTCCGATAATGCTCAAGCAGCGGATCGTCGATCGAGAAAACGATGTCGGCACCGTAGGCGAAGGCCTCATCCGCCAGATGCTTGATATTCGATCCCAGGATAAAAGCCGAGAGCTGAACACGGAGATCCGTCGCCAGGGTTTTTCCGACCCCGAGCAGTTCCCATGAAACGGAATGCGCCGTTCCGCTGGTCTGTTCGACAAAGACCCATACGCCCTGCCAGGAATCCAGGGAAGACGCCGGTTTTTCCCCGGCATCTACCTTTGTTTCTTCATCCTCTTCGACCGCGGGCTCTGCCGCAGCGCCGGCACGGTCCAGTTCATCGATCAGTTTCTGCTCTTCCGGCGTAAAAACCATCCGTATCGCCTCGGCGGGACAGGCCTTCACGCATTTCAGGCAACCGATGCACTTCTCGGGTGTAATGACCGGCTCTTCCTTTTCATTCATTTCGATGGCATCCACTTTACAGGCCATCTGACATCGCGCACCGCAGGCTATGCACTTACCCGGGATTAATTCGGCTTTACCCCGGGGTCTTTTTATCTTCTTTTCCATTGTTGCTCCTAAAAAAGAAATTGATCCATTCTAAGAAATCGGCAAATCCGCCAGGCATCGCTCAAGCCTTCCATGTTCTCCTGCCGGCTGCTCTCAGCAGGAAAAGGGGAACGTGCGTTCCCGGAAAATCTGACGATGACAGGATTGCTTTCTTCCACGGCTCTTCCGGGCCTCCCGGATCACCTTTATTTTTCCAGAGAAATAAAATCCCAGTCCAGAAGTCTCCTGAAAACGGCATCGACGGCTTTTCCCATCTTTTCTCCTTCACCTTCCATGATCTCACCCTTTTCCCGCTGGGGGGCGAAGATCTTCCTCACCTGGGTCGGCGATCCTTTCAGGCCGATCAGGTTGGTGTCGAGTTTCAGCACATCGTTCGTCCAAATGGGTATTTTGATTTCCGCCGCGTCGAGCCGCCCGGGTACGGTGGGATAACGGGGCACATTCGCCTCTCTCACCACGGTCATCAGAACGGGCAGCCTGGATTCGATAATCTCGTACATCTCCTCAAGGGCGCGCCTGACGACAATAATCCGCTTCTCCTTATGAATTTCAATGACCCGGTCGACCAGCGTCAACTGCGAGTATTTCAGACGACAGGCAATGCCCGGACCCACCTGAGCCGTGTCTCCGTCAATGGTCTGTTTCCCGCACAAAACGATATCCACCGGAGTCTGCTTGTCCAGTTTCCGGATTGCCTCAGACAGAACACGACTGGTGGCCAGGGTGTCCGCACCGCCGAAAGCCCGGTCGCTCAACAGGACGGCATCGTCCACCCCCAGGGAAAGAGCCCGCTTCAAGACGGCATCCGCCGCGGGCGGCCCCATGGAAATGGCCGTGATATGACCTCCGTACTTCTCTTTTAGTCTGAGGGCTTCTTCGACGGCATGATTGTCAAAAGGATTGGTAATGAACGGCACCCCTTCCCGAATCAGGGTATTGGTAACCGGATCGATGATCACCTGAGTGGTATCAGGAACCATTTTTACGCAAACAACGTAATGCATGCATCCATCCCCATTAAAATGATTAATTTTCGATATTACAACGAGTTTTTGCCTTTTATA
The DNA here is from genome assembly GCA_964541005.1 of uncultured Syntrophales bacterium. Lineage (GTDB taxonomy): Bacteria > Desulfobacterota > Syntrophia > Syntrophales > JAAYKM01 > JAAYKM01. Next base: position 5,003 of record CAZIPU010000149.1, read on the forward strand.
ACAAATTGGAAATAAATCAAGTAAAAATACCCATGAATAACCTAAAAATCAGCCTTGACGCAGATAATCCATCAGACGGAGCCAGATTTGATCGGTGCCTTCTCCGGTCTTGGCCGAACAGGGCAGAATGTTTTCATCGGCAAGAGAATTCAAGGACTTCCGGATGTGTTGCAAGCGCACATGACGCTGATTCCCCGACAGTTTATCGATCTTGGACAGGACGAGAAGAACGGGGTGCTCGTACAGGGACAGCCAGTCAATCAGCAATTTTTCCTCTTCCTGGATGTCCCGCCGGATATCGGCCACCAGGACCACCAGGCGCAGGTTTTTTCTCTCCTTTAAATAGGTTTCGATCATGGGACGCCATGACGCTTTGACCGACGTCGGAACCTTGGCGTATCCATAACCCGGCAGATCGGCAAACGATATTTCCCCGTTGAGGATGAAAAACTGGATGAGTTGCGTCCGCCCGGGACTGGTACTGGATTTTGCCAGTCTCTTTCTCCCGGCGAGGGCGTTGATCAAAGACGACTTTCCCGAATTGGAGCGCCCGGCAAAGGCCACCTCGGGCAACCCATCCGGCGCATAATGCGCCTTGTTTCCTGCACTTTTGACAAATTCAGCGGAAATAACCTTCATGTTTTCAAACGACCCGTTTAATCTCTTTCAAAATTAATCCCGTATTTTTCGAGTTTCCGCTCCAGGGTGGGACGCGAAATTCCCAGGATTTCACAGATCTCGCCCTTGTTCTTATGGCTGTTCTCCAGCAAAACCTTCCTGATGTAAGCCTCTTCCATCCGCTCCAGGGTCGGAAACGTCTCCGTCCGTACCAGGTCCTCCGGCGAAGAAACCCGACCCGCTGCATCCTCCGCATGATTCTCCATAAGATCGGGAAAATCGCTTTTCCCGAGGATCTGCCCCTTCGCCACGACCACCGCCCGCACGAGGAGATTCTCCAGTTC
>CAZIPU010000150.1:0-5902 GCA_964541005.1 uncultured Syntrophales bacterium
GAAAGCATTCAGGCTTGCCAATCCTTCTTCACTGCAAAGATAGACGTGGGGGGTGATCGGCATCATACACGGTGACCGATCCGCACGGAGAGTTTTTCCCGCTGCCGGATCCGCGCCGCATCAATCAGCATTCTTCCCGCCCATCGATAGACGTTGAAGTCGCGCACTCTGGCCCGCATGCTCCGCATCCTCTCGCGCTGCTCGAAATCCGGCATGGTCAATGCCTGGAAGAGCGCTTCCGCGGTCTGTTCGATATGATAGGGATTGACGATCAGCGCTTCGTGAAGTTCATTGGCCGCACCGGTAAACTGGCTGAGGATAAGAACGCCCCGTTCATCATCCCGCGAAGCCACGTATTCTTTCGCCACCAGATTCATGCCGTCATGCAGGCTCGTAACCATGCAGACATCGGCCGCACGATAGTATCGGTTGACTTCCTCGGGTTCGTGGTTTTTGACCTTGAGGCAAATGGGGCAATAAGCCTCGACGGCAAACCGCCGGTTGATTTGATCGACAAGCGAACGGACCCGGGTCTCCAGGGACTGATAGTCTTCCAGGGCCGAACGGGAAGGTGCCGCGATCTGAATGAACGTAAAGGTCCCGATCATCTCCGGGTGCATCTCCAAAAGACGTTCCACCGCCCGCAAACGTTCGAGAATCCCTTTCGTATAATCCAGCCTGTCCACCCCGAGGCCGACCAAAGCTTTCTCACCCAGGTTCAGGGATTGCCGGATTTCGGTGTTACATTCCTTAACCGGCGGCTGCGTCGTCTGCCATGGAGGGGGCCATTGAATGGAAATGGGGTAGTTTTCCACAAGGGTCAGCATGTTACTGTGAAAAATGGTGGACGATTCATGCTCGATCCGGGTTTCGAGGTAACGGTCAACCGTCTCGAGGAAGTTTTTGCAATGAAGACGCGTGTGAAATCCGATGATGGTGCTCCCGAGCATCCCCTGCAGCAGTTCCTCTCGCCAGGGACAGATACCGAAGGATTCGGGATTGGGCCAGGGAATATGCCAGAAGAAAATCACCGTCGCCCGGGGAAGGCGCTTCCGGATCATTCCGGGCAGGAGCGCGAAATGATAGTCCTGGACAAGCACCACGGGATCATCACTTTGTGCTTCGTCGGCAACCGCATCGGCGAAACGCTGATTGACCGCCACGTAGTACTCCCAGTCCCTGGTCCGGAAAACGGGACGCACATGGGCGATGTGGCATAACGGCCATATCCCTTCGTTGGAAAAGCCATAATAATAGCCGTCCTCTTCTTCTGCCGTAAGCCAGATCCGCCGCAATGTATAATCCGAATCCCCGGACGGAATCGACACATGATCGTCACGGTCCACAACATCACGATCGGCCGTACCGCTGCCATGGGCGATCCATGTCCCGGAACAGGCCCGCATCACCGGTTCAATGGCCGTAACGAGCCCGCTGGCCGGGTGTTTGACTTCTATTCCCCGTTCGGTTTTTACGTGGATATGAGGCTCGCGATTGGAAACGACCAGAATCTGGTCGCCGCTGAGCTGATTCTGTAGAAGACTTCTCAAGGTGTCGGGCGTCCAGGAAATCGTTGTATCATCCTCCAGACGTCTTTCCTCATCCCGCATGCGAAACAGGGCATGGAGATCGCCCAGCAGCGGCTGCAATTCCTCCGACCTGGCAGGCCGGGAAAAAGGGCGCACGATACCTTCGCCGCGCAACATGGCCCGGACGCCTTCCATCCAGCCCCGCCAGCTCAGATGCGCCACAAAAACCGTAATCAGAGACGTCACCACCAAAAGCAGGGAAAACAGGACGATGATGTATTTTCTCGTATCCGCACTGCGCCTTTCCACGAAACTCATATCATGAACCAGAATCAGGGTCCCTGCCCGCACCCCCTCATACGTCACCGGATTGAAGGTCACATGAACCGGACCCTGGGGTAACACCAGAAGGGAACGTTTTTCATGGCCGGCAGGGTGGGTGGGTAATTTACAGGAAAGGCCCTGCGGAAAGGACTGCGTCCGATAGCGCATGTTTTTCTCCTCATCGCAATAACCGAGGGCGAGGAGTCGCTCATCCTGCATCGAACGCGTGAACAGGGCGTTGATCTTGGTCTTGTTGCCCTTTTTGACCAGTTCAACGAGGGGCTCCTGGAGGGCCAGGGTGATGAACTGAGAACGGATGTCAAGATCCCTGAGGAACCACCGCAGGGTCAGCTTGTCCACCAGCGGAACGGTCAGATAGGCCAGTATCACCAGGGCGATTACGAGGGGGACAACAAACCGGAGAGAAAGCTTCAAGGAGCGGAGCCATTGTTTTCCCTTTGCCGAAAGTTTCATGACAACCTCAAACTATAGCCGGTTAAAATGCGCTGTCCCAGCGTTTGCTCAGGCGGATGGCCGAGTTGATCATGCCCACCATGCTGTAAGTCTGCGCGAAGTTTCCCCACAGCTCACCCGAACGGGGATCGATATGCTCGGAAAGCAGTCCGTGGCGATTCCGCCGGGCAATGAGTTTCTCGAACAGCTCACGACCTTCCGCCATGCGTCCAAGGGCCGCCAGGGCATAGATGTACCAGAAAGTACATGCCAGGAAGGCATTTTCCGGTACACCGAAGTCATCGGGATCCACATAGCGGTAGATATAGTCGCCATGTTTGAGTTCCTTCTCGATGGCGGCAACCGTCGTGGCAAATCGTGGATCATCCGCCGCCAGGAATCCAAGGTCATGAAGCAGCAGAACGCTCGCATCCAGCGTTTCTCCCCCGAAGGCGGCGGTAAAGGCCTGTTTCCGGGAATTCCAAGCCCCCCGGCAAATCGTTGCGTGCATCTCTTCCGCCCGGTTTTGCCAATAGACAGCCCGGTCGGTCAGACTGAGAACGGCGGCGATTTTTGCCAGCCGGTCGCAGGCCGCCCAGCACATCACACTGGAAAAGGTATGGATCCGCCGGGTTCCGCGCAATTCCCATATCCCGGCGTCCGGCTGGTCATGAACGGCAAAGGCCTTTTCCCCCAGGAATTCCAGGCGGCGGAAAAGCGACTCGTCTCCCCGCCGAATCAGTCTCCGATCAAAAAAGACATGGGCCACGGCCAGTATCGCCGATCCGTAGACGTCATGCTGAACCTGGGTATAGGCCTGGTTCCCGATCCGGACCGGCCCCATCCCACGGTATCCGGGCAGGGAATCGACGCCGGCTTCTTCCAGCTGGATTTTGCCGTCAATACCGTATACAGGCTGGATATGCCTGTCCGGGTCACCGGCAACGATGTTGACGAGAAACCCCAGATACCTCTCCAGGGTTGGGGTCGTACTGAGCCGATTCAGGGCATTGACCACGAAATAGGCATCCCGCAACCAGCAGTAGCGGTAATCCCAGTTGCGGGACGACCCCGCCGCCTCGGGAATGGACGTCGTCATCGCCGCGATGATGGCACCGGTATCCTCGAAAGCGTTGAGTTTCAGGGTAATGGCGGAACGAATGACAACATCCTGCCACTCGAACGGGATGCCGATATCCCTGACCCACTCATGCCAATATCCCAGGGTCTCATTAAGAAACCGGCCGGCAAGTTCGGCAATCGTATCGGGAACGGTCTCGTCGGACCCGAAGATCAGGGTAATCCGGTCCTGCAGAAAGAATGGAACTTCATCGAGAACGGCGGTCAGGGAGGCATCGGTTGTGAGCCTCAGGATCCAGTCCGGCGCCACATAACGGATGTGATGACTGCCATAGGTGACGGTACAGCGATGACGACCGTATCCGTATGCCGGCCTGACGCGGATTCGGATCCTCGGCGCCCCGCGAATGCGCCTGATCTGCCGGACCAGCATCATCGGGATGAACATGCGGCCGTATTGCCGGAAACGGGGCGTGAAGTCCGTTATCTCAATAACGCCCCCACCGGCATCGGTCAACCGGGTCACGAGCACCGCCGAATTAGGCAGATAGAACTGATCCGATTCAACCAGGTCCTCCAGTTCAATGGTGCAATAGCCGTGGCCCTTACCGGATTCATGATCATGGAGCAATGAACAGAATACGGGGTCACCGTCGAAGCGGGGCAGGCAATACCATACGATTTCACCCTCCCCGTTGATGAGCGCCCCGACACGGCAATTGCCGACCAAACCCAATTCAAGCGAACCGACCATCTTGCAGGCTCCTTATGCCTTCCCTCAATGAAACGCCGACAACTCACATTTGAACAGCTTTTTTCCGTAATGCGCAAAATAGCAATGAAAAGACTTGAAAAAGAACGGGTTGATAGAAACAAGGGATACCTAAAAGGTCGATGCACGTTTTCAGACGATTTATAATCGATTTTCCGGGGAATGTGATGCGCTCTCCGCTCCACGACCGGCGGAAACAATTTCTCATATTTTTGATGATTCGTCAATCAACGCCCGCCGCAGGGGAAAAACCGAGAACTGAATTTGAAGATCGAGAACACAGCATCGCACAGAAAGATTGCCGATACGAAGGCTGACGGAACAGATAGCCCGGTTCACCAAAAACCTGGCGAGACCGCCGCCCGGCTTGGAATAAACCGGGCGGCGGTCTCGAAATTTTTTCTCTCCGACTTCTCAACGGCAGGACTCCGGCCGGATCAGGAGAACGGGACAATGGGAATCATGGAGCACCCTCAGCGCCACACTGCCGAACATCAGTCTTTTCATTCCCGTATAGCCGTGGGTGCCGATCACAATCAGGTCCACAGCCTTTTCCTCGGCATAATCGACAATGGCCTCCGTGGCACCGCCCTCCAGGACTTCTGCTTTGACCTCCATCCCTTCCGTTTCCAGTTGATTCTTCAATTCCGACAGATATTTTTTTGACCGTTCCAGATTAGCATCCTTGACCGCAACAAAGTCGATCCCCTCGATCCAGGTCACGGGAATTTCCACCACGTTCAGCAGAATCACTTCACCGACTTTCCCCCCCTGGGCCAGGTTTCGCACATAGGGCAGAGCACACTCCGCAAGCTTCGATCCATCCAGTGGGACAAGGACTCTTTCAAACATGTCCGTCACCTCCTCACCTCATGGTTGCCGTCTTCGGTCATTTAACGGAAATCCGACAGGGATCGTTTCCTGTACCGCGACACCCCTGTTCTCTTCCCCCTCAACTCCCGGGTTAACTCAGTCCTTATTTACCAATTCCATCAAGAATTTATGTCGTTCTTCCGGCAAAGTCAACTCCCTGACGAACTGGATTTCCCAGTGTGCGGCGCCCCCTCTCCCTCGGTGTAAATGGCCGGGAAAATCGCAGCCCCATCAAACAGGACATTCTCCAATTCAGGGTTTGACGAATCATCATCCCCTTTTCCGGAGATCTAAAATCACCTTGTCATCCCTTTGATTATCTGATAGTTCGACCCCATATGATGGAAAGAATCCTGACTGTTACAGCCCTGACGGAAGAGATCAAGGATCTCCTGGAAATGAATTTCGATTTGGTCTGGGTGGAAGGAGAGATCTCCAATCTCCGTCGGCCCGCGTCGGGCCATATCTATTTTACCCTGAAGGATGACCGGGCACAGATCCGGGCGGTCTGGTTCCGGGCTTTTCCCGGCACCCCCATGAACCGGCAGGCAAGGCGTAACGCCTTCGACCTGGAGGAGGGGCTGTCGGTTGTCTGCCGGGGCAGAGTCAGTCTCTATTCACCCCGGGGAGAATACCAGATCATCATCGACTCCGTCGAACCGAAAGGGGTCGGTGCTCTCCAGAAAGCCTTCGAGCAGCTCAAGATCCGTCTCCAGGCGGAAGGACTCTTTGACGAAATTCACAAAAAGAAGATCCCCTTCATCCCCGGATGTGTCGGGGTTATTACCTCGCCGACAGGTGCCGTGATCCGGGATATCCTCCATGTAACCAAGCGCCGCTTTCCTTCCACTTCCATCCTGGTCGCGCCCGT
>CAZIPU010000151.1:0-5839 GCA_964541005.1 uncultured Syntrophales bacterium
GTTTCACCGACGCAACCATTGCCTACCAGGGATTCGGCCGGGGGATCTCCATGGAGTGGATCCGCAGCCTGAATAATATCGCGTCGGTATCCCTGAAACCCGACAAAACGTTCCTTTTCGACGTTCCGGTGGAGATCGGTCTTGCCCGGGCATGTTGCCGGATGGACATGCGGCAGGACCTGCCCCGGGAAGACCGCTTTGAAACGGAAGCCCGGGCATTCCATCAACGGGTCCGGGACGGATACCGCTTTCTGGCCCGGGAGGAACCGGATCGCTTCATTGTGCTCGACGGGACAAGAGAGATCGATGATCTGCAACAGGAAATTCGCCGGCATTTGAGCAGATGGAGCGGGGAGTAATCCCATGCCCTGTCAATCCATATACGGCCACGAGAAACAGATAAACCTGCTCACAGGCGCCCTGGAGAAGAATCGCATTCCCCATGCCTATCTTTTTTCCGGAATGACCGGCGTGGGAAAGAAAACGGTCGCCGTCGCCCTGGCGAAGCGGATCAACTGCACCGGAGAAGTCACGTCATTCGATCCCTGTAACCGCTGTCCTTCCTGTCTGAAAATCGATCACCACAATCATCCCGACCTGTTGTTTCTTGAGCCCGAGGGCCAGTTTATTCGAATCAAGGCCATCCGGGATCTTCAGGCCCAGATGCAGTACCAGCCCCTGGAGGGCAAAAACCGCGTCATTATCATCGACGACGCAGACCGGATGAACATCACGTCGGCCAACGCCCTGCTGAAAACCCTGGAGGAACCGGCACCGGGCAATCTCCTGATCCTGGTCACGGGGAATCCCGCCGGCCTGCCCCGAACAATCCTTTCCCGGTGCCAGCAGATTCGTTTTTTCCCCCTGAACCGCGACGCCATCGTTTCCTATCTGCGTGATCATCATGCGATGGAAGCAGAGGATGCGTCCCTGATCGCCGGTGCCTCCGGCGGCAGTCTGGCCCGGGCCATCGAGATGATCTCGGGGAATTACCGGGCATTCCGGGATAAGACTCTGGATGACCTGATGGCCATACACGATCGCAACATCCTGAAGTTGCTGGCCTTCTCCTCGGATTTCGGAAAGGACAGGGAAGACATCACGCGCAAACTGAACGTCATACAGTCCTGCTATCGTGACGCCCTTGTCTTTCTGGAGACGAAGAACGAAAATTCCCTGATCAACCGGGACCGGATGGATGTCATCTCCTCCCTGGCCCGCCGCTGCGACGGCACGGAACTGCTGGCACATCTGCGAACCGTCGGCCAGGCTCTTTACGCAATCGAACAGAATGCCAATAAAGCGTTGACTTTGGAATCAATGATGTTTAAACTCGCCCATCAACGGCAGCAGGAGGCGTAGTTTTTTTGAAGGATGTCGTCGGGGTAAAGTTTCGGAAAGAAGGAAAAATCTACTGGTTTTCGTCCCCTTTTCCCTCTCTTAAAAAAGATACTCAGGTTATCGTCGAAACAGAAAACGGGCTTGCATTGGGTTCGGTGATCACGGAAGTCAGGTCTGTTCGCGATGAGGATGTGCCTGCGGACCTGAAACCCGTCATCCGTGAGGTCTCGGACGCGGACCTGCCCGTCCTGGAGGAAAACCGGAAGCTCGAGAAGAACGCGCGAAACTTCTGCATCGATCGCATCCAGGTACGGGGGCTTCCCATGAAGCTCATCGACGTGGAGTGCTTTTTCGACCGGAGCAAGGTCGTGTTCTACTTCACGGCGGAGAACCGGGTTGATTTTCGCGAACTGGTCAAGGATCTGGTGCAGAAATTCCGGATCAAGATCGAGCTCCGGCAGATCGGCGCCCGCCAGGAAGCCCGGATGATCAAGGGCCTGGGCATCTGCGGCAGGGAGGTCTGCTGCGCAACGCTCCTTCACAATCTCGATCGTGTAACCGTTAAGATGGCGAAAGAACAGAACATGTCCCTGAATCCCGAAAAAATTTCGGGCCTCTGCGGACGCCTGATGTGCTGCCTCGCCTTTGAGTATGACACCTACCTCGACCTGAAGCGGGATATGCCGAAATGCGGCAAGGTCATCGATACGCCTGAAGGCAAGGGAAAAGTTGTCCGACAGAACGTTCCCCGGGGAGAAGTGGCCGTCATTCTGGAAGACGGGAAAGAGATCGCCCTGAACATGAAAAAGGACTAAACTCCCTGCCGCAAGTAGCTGGGTATCATAACGAATTTATTATTTTATTCTTCACCGCAAGCAGCGGGGATCTATACCCGAAGAGATTAAAGAAATTCCCCCATTGTCTGGTGCAGAAAGGATCAGAACCATGGACAAGATATTTTATGTAACCACCCCCATCTATTACGTCAACGCATCGCCCCATATCGGGCACGCCTATACCACGATCGTCGCCGATGTCATGGCCCGTTATCACCGCATGAACGGATACAAAACCTTCTTCCTGACAGGGACGGACGAACACGGCGACAAAATCGCCGAAGCGGCCCGGAAGGCCGGAGTCACACCCAAGGAATACGCCGACGGGATCAGCGGCCAGTTTCGCTCCCTGTGGCCCGAGTTGTCCGTGACGAACGATTATTTTATCCGCACGACCGACGAAAACCACATGGAAACGGTAAAGGGCATTCTCCAGAGTGTCTACGACAAGGGAGATATCTACTTCGGCAGTTACGAGGGGTATTACTGTGTCGGCTGCGAACGATTCTACATGGAAAAGGAACTCGTGGACGGCAAATGCCCTGACCATCAGACGGAACCGGAGTACCGTAAGGAAAGCAACTACTTCTTCCGGATGAGCAAGTATCAGGACTGGCTGATTCAATATATCCAGGATCATCCCGATTTCATCCGGCCCGAGCGCTACCGGAACGAAGCCCTGGCGTTCTTGCGCGAACCCCTGGAAGATCTCTGCATCTCCCGCCCGAAGAGCCGCCTCACCTGGGGAATTACGCTCCCCTTCGACGAAAACTACGTGACCTACGTCTGGTTCGACGCCCTGATCAATTACGTCACCGGCATCGGTTATCCCGACGGGGAGAATTTTCCCGTATTCTGGCCCGCGGCCCAGCACCTGATCGCCAAGGATATCCTGAAACCGCACGGCATCTACTGGCCCACCATGCTGAGAGCCGCCGGGATCGAACCGTACCGCCACCTGAATGTCCACGGCTACTGGAACGTCGACCAGAGCAAGATGTCAAAAAGCCTGGGGAATGTGGTCAAGCCTCTCGATTTGAAGGATAAATACGGTCTCGATGCCTTCCGCTATTTTCTTCTCCGGGACATGGTCTTCGGCCTCGATTCGAGTTTCAGCGAGGAGAGTTTCGTCCAGCGGACCAATGCGGACCTGGCCAATGATCTCGGAAATCTTGTCAGCCGGGTGATCGCCATGACGGTCAAGTATTTCGACGGCAAAGTCCCCGTTTCATCCGGGATGGAATCCATTGATCAGGCCCTGATCGACACGGCTAAGCGTGTCATCCGGGAAGCCGGAGCCGCCTTCGAGGAACTCGCGTTCCACAAAACCCTGATGGCCATCTGGGAGTTGATCGGCACGGCCAATAAATATATTGTCGAGCAGGAACCCTGGAACCTGGCCCGGGATCCGGCCCGCAGGGAGCGATTGGGAACTCTCCTTTACCATCTTCTGGAAGCGCTGCGAACGGTGGCCGTCCTGATTACCCCCTTCATGCCCGGCACGGGCGCAAAAATCCTGGAACAGCTCGGCATCGAAGAGATCGATCGCCAGGATTATGCGACGATTGCCCGATGGGGGGGACTGCCGACAGGCCATTCCCTAAAACCGGGGGCAACGCTCTTCCCCAGAATTGAATTGAAAAAGGAAGCTCTGACGCCACCGCCGGCACCGAAACCGGAAATTCCACCAGTGAAACCGGAAATCGAATACGCGGATTTCGAAAAAGTCGACCTGCGCGTTGCCGTCATCCTGAAGGCGGAACCGGTTCCGAAATCGAATAAGCTCCTGAAACTCCTGATCGATATCGGCGAGGAACGGACCATTGTGGCTGGTATTTCGAAGGCCTACAAACCGGAGGAGCTGATCGGCAAGAAGGTCGTCGTCGTGGCAAATCTCAAGCCGACCAAGCTCATGGGGGTGGAATCCCGGGGGATGATTCTTGCAACCGATGCCGCAGACAGTTTGACGGTCCTCACCTTCGACCGTGAACCCGAAGCGGGGGGACGGGTCCGTTAAAGGTTTTCCGTTCCCGGCTCCGGAAAAACGAGCCGGTCGAGTCTCGTATCAGAATATCGCCGTCATGCCCTCCCCATTTTCTGGAGATCGGCAATCCTCTGGGCCAAAGGCGGATGAGAGTAATAAAACCAGGCATAGAGAGGATGGGGGTGAAGGTTGGACAGGTTGTCCTTTGCCAGCTTCTTCATGGCCCTTGCCAGATGCGCGCCGGTACCGACGCTTTCAACGGCGAAACGGTCCGCCTCCCGCTCATATTTTCTGGACCGGATCGAAAGAACAGGGGTGAGAAAATATAGGAAGGGTTCAAGTAGAATCACGACCAGAAACACCCCTACGTAGGGGGTGGCCTCGGCAAAGCCGAAGGTCCGGTACAAAAGGGACCATTCGATGAGCGCATGGATTCCGAGGAGCAGAACCAGGGCCAATATTTCCATCGTGAGAATTTGCCTCAGGACGTGTTTCTTTTTCCAATGCCCGATTTCATGAGCCAGGATGGATAAGATTTCCTCGTGATCGTGGGCGGAAAGAAGGGTATCGTACAAAACGATACGCTTCGTCCGGCCCAATCCCGTAAAATAGGCATTGGTATGCCGGCTCCTTTTTCCGGCATCGACCTGATAGATCTCTTTCGCCTTCAATCCGCATTGCTCCATGAGCGCAAAGATCCGGCCGCGCAATACGTCGTCCTGCACGGGAACGAACTTGTTGAACAGGGGGGCGATCAGCACCGGATAGATCCAGGACAGCAGAAGCTGAAAGCCGGAAAAGATGAGCCAAACCCAGAACCACCAGGTTACAGGTTCCCGGAGCATCAGCACGAAAAGCAGAGACAGGAGAATCATCAGCAGGATCAGGGAAAGCAGGCTGCTTTTGAGCAGGTCCGAAACCCAGAGCCCCACCGTGGTGGTACTGAAACCGTATTTCTTTTCGATGACAAAGGTCCGGTAGAGATCGAAAGGAATTTTCAAAACGGTACTGCCGAGAAAGAGAAGTCCCCAGAAAAGGACAGCCGATAAAACAAGGTGGACGTGCCAGGACCGCACCCATCCGTCAAGCCAGACAAAAACGCCGCACAGAAGAAACAGCAGCAGGAATCCGTCATCGCAGAGATCTTCGGCCGTGGAGAATCTCGAACCGGTTACCGTGTAATCCCTCATTCGGCTGAGGGTTTCCCCATCGACATCGCCGGTAAAGACATCGGGAACCTGCCCCCCGTACAGATTCAGATGCGCCACATTCAAGCGGGACAGCGTCCACTTGACCAGGGCCTTAAAAATGAATGCCGTCAGAAACACAGCGATAAGGATATTCCACTGGACCATACAAAATCTCCTCCGGCGGACAACAGGAATCTCCTGCGGTTTAATGCCTTTCCCGCTCATTTTCAAGACAAAAAAGAAGGGCCGTTCCCTGTGCGAACAGCCCTTCCGCAAACAATCATGAAAACCGTTTATTTACCCGATGTGGCCATGGGGTCCCTTTTCCTCGCCGGAGACCACCAGGGTGCCGTGCTCCTCCATCTCCTTGAGCCACTTGGGATGCTGCTTCTTCACCCATGCCCGCGTCACCCAGCCCGAAAACATCGCCGGTGCAGATCCCGGAGATCCGATCGTCCCCAGGTACAGGTGAATGAAGAAAAATGCAA
>CAZIPU010000152.1:0-1058 GCA_964541005.1 uncultured Syntrophales bacterium
GCACATCGGCCGCCTCCACCGCGCCGCAGTATAGTTTCGAAATGCCGATCATGAATCCCGTCCTCTATGCTTCGCCACGCCGGCCTGAAAGCCGGGGTTTTTCCGTGAAAGAGTCAATATGAGATGACATTATCGAGCTAAGTAACACATTCCCCCGGGAGGTACAAATGTTTCTTCCCGGTGTACGTCCGATTGACCTCTTCACGGATTGTGAAAATTCGTATCCTGAAATTTCACAACGTTTAAATTTCCTGTCGTGAAATGGAACGGTTATGATCATGATGCCCGTATTTCTTGACAGACATGACGCCCCTTTCTATACTTTGCCGAAGATTGGAGTATGTGAAGATTTTAATCCATGCACGAAAGGCAACAACGATTTCCCGCATTCTGCGGAGGATGTTGACGTGCCGGGGAGGATAAGCCATGAAGTATGACTCTTCCGTCTTGAGTTATTTTCTGCAAGGCGAAAGCACCAAGCGAAATGTCCGCCAGCTTTCCCGGTACTTCCTCGTGCTGGCGGTCATGGTGGCCGTTTACAGCGTTATCTTCCATTTTCTGATGGCTGTAGAAGGGCAGAAGCATTCCTGGCTCACCGGGTTCTACTGGACCCTGACCGTGATGACGACGCTGGGATTCGGAGACATCACCTTCCATTCCGATCCGGGGCGGGCGTTTTCCATCGTGGTCCTTCTTTCCGGCGTGGTTTTTCTTCTCACCTTGCTTCCCTTTACGTTCATCAAGTTTTTCTATGCCCCCTGGATTGAAGCCGAGTCCAGAAAAAGGACGCCCCGGGAACTGCCACAGGAAACGAAAGGCCATGTCATCATCACCAATTTCGATTCGGTGACACAAGCCCTGATTGAGAAACTGAAGGATCATAATTATGAATATGTGCTCATTCTGGAGGATTTCAAGCAGGCGCTGGAGCTCTTCGACGCCGGCGTGCGTGTCGCTGTGGGAAATATTGACGATCCGGAGACCTATCGGAATGTAAGGGTTGAAAATGCGTTGCTGGTTGTTGCCACCAACCGGGATGAAATCAACACGAACATTGC
>CAZIPU010000152.1:1158-5816 GCA_964541005.1 uncultured Syntrophales bacterium
TTTTACCACATTTACAAGCTGACAACGGATCCGGTTCTCATCGTTGGGGGCGGACGGGTAGGCTATGCCATCGCCGAGCGCTTCAAGGAGAGGGAAACACCCTACCTCATCATTGAAAAGAACGCCCGGGCCGTGCAGGGGGAAGAGAATTATGTCATTGGGGACGCCGCCGATATCCGCACGCTGCAGAAGGCATGGCTCGAAAAGGCCCCTGCTGCACTGGTCACGACCCACGATGATGCCACGAATATCTACCTGACGAAATACCTGAGAAGCTTGAGGCCGGATCTTCAAATTCTCAGCCGGGCGAATCTTGAGCGCAACGTATCCACGCTTCACCGCGCCGGTGCCGATTTCGTCATGTCTTATTCATCGCTGGGGGCCAATGCTATTTTTAACTTTCTGAAGCACGAAGATACCCTGATGCTGGCCGAAGGGCTGAACGTCTTTCGCTTGAAGGCGCCGCTGTCTCTGGTGGGGAAAACGCTTGCCCATTCAAAGATCCGGGAACTGACGGACTGTTCCGTCGTTGCCATGCGGGAAAACGGCGTCATGTCGATCAATCCGGACCCGCAGATGCCCATCAGGGAGAATACCGAATTGATCCTGATCGGCACATACGAGGGGGAGAGGAAATTCCTGCTCTGGCAGGATCAGGATTGATGGGGGAGAAGTCATTTCCTAAAACGTTGACATCGGATGCCGATTCTTTTATATCTGAGCCGTTTTTCAAACAGAGATACCGGATCAGGAACCGTCATCTCTATGGGCTACAGGAGGAAGCTGCGTGTGAATCACAGGATTCTGGTTGTTGACGATGATATGTCGGTTCGGGAGTTGTTTCAGACGGCTTTTGACGATGCGGGATATGAAGTGCTCCTTGCCGAGGGCGGTGAGGAAGCGCTCGATATTCTGCGGAAACAGGATATCAATGTCATCTTCCTGGATCTGAAGCTCTTCGGCATGAACGGCATCGAACTTTGCCGGCAGATCCGCACGTTTAAACCCGTTTCCCTGATTTACGCCATGACGGGTTGGAGCGCTCTCTACGAGATCGAGGAATGCCGGGAAGCGGGTTTTGACGATTTCTTTACCAAGCCCGTTTCCCTGGAAATTATCTTCAAGGCCGTCAGCGACGCCTTTGAAAAATTGAACCGCTGGCGTGTCAAATCATCGAGCCTGTAATGCCCGGGTGCCTTTTTCCGCAATAAGTACTACAGGTCCTTCGCTTCTTTGTTGATTTTCAGCCGGCCGTCTTTGATCATGGCTGCCTTGTTCGCTTCCAGCCAGGATCGGATCACGTCTTCCTGCTTGAATCGTAAAAGGCCGTTCTTCAGCTGATCTTTCCTCGCTTCATAATCCGCGGGATCAATGTTTCCTCTGGCCAGGAAGCGGATGACATAGACGCTGCCGTCCATGACAAACGGCTTTTCGGGATAGGGCGCATTGGCCGTTAACGGCAGGAGGCTGTCCGAAATTTCCTCGGATACCCCGATCTGGGGAATGGGTTCGCCGGGCAGGAACAGACCGGTTTCCGCGCTTGCAAGCCCCTTTTCCGCACAGATTTTCTGCCAGTCCTCACCTTTCTTCAGGCGGTCAAGGATCGCCTGGGCCTTTTCCAGTGCCGACCGTTTGGATTCTGCGGCAACAAACATTGCCCTGACAGCCGGTGCGACATCTTTCAGCAAAGGCAGGTGGGCCGGTTTTTTTTCGAGCAGTTGAAAGACATAATAGCCGTTTCCGTCTGACAGGACGGGGCTGATTTCGTTCTTCTGCAGATCCAGGAGCTTCTTCGTAAAATCCGCAATATTGGCGAACTCCCGGGGCGGATTGTTTAAGGGGAAGAACTCCGTTGTTCGCACGGTGTAACGGTTCTGAGCGGCGAACTGGTCGAAGTTTTCCTCCTGATAGATCGTGTCATGAGCGTCCTTTGCCTTCCGGGACGCGTCTTTCATCCCCTGGATCCGTTTCAATTCTGCAACGGCCATGCCTCTCATCGCGACGTCGGTCAGCTTGGGATTATTCCGTTTCCAGGAGTCCTTCTGCCGTTCCACGTAATCCGCAATGTCGCTTTCCGAAGGATCGGCCACAAAGGCCATCTCAGACGCGGTGAATGCCAGGTATTTCAACCGGAGTTGTTCGGGGATGCGAAACCGGGCGCCGTTCTCTTTGAGAAAGGCCTCCAGATCTTTGTCCGAAGGGGAAATTTCTTTTGCCAAGTCTGACGCCTGGAGTTTGATGAACCGGATGTTAATCTTTTCGTTCCGAATCCTGTAAAGATCGAAAACTTCCCGGTCCGTGACAAAGACGCCGTTCTGGAGAAGCTCCCTGATTTTTTCGACCAGGATATTCTGCTTATGGGAGGCCTCAAACTCTTCCGGGGTAAGGTGGTTCATTCTCAGAAGATCCCGGTAAAGATATTCCTTGAAAACACCGTCTCTCTGGAAACCGGGGAAGGAGAGGATGGAACTGCGCACTTCTTCATCCGTCACCTTGATGCCAAACTCGTCGGCTTTGCGGAGGATGACCGCCCTGTTGACCAGGTTGTCGAGGGCACGCTGCTTGAGGTTCAGAGATTTGATGAGATCGTCCGTCAGCATCCCCTTGAACCGCTGCTGGGTCATTTCGAGAAGATTCTGATATTCTCTTTCATATTCCACGTAGGAGATGGCTTTGCCGTCCACGGTGGCGATCGCTTCAGCGGTCTGTTGCCCGCCCATGGAGCCGAAGTAAAGTGCGAAAACAATGATGATCAGAAACAGCAAGAGTTTCATAATCCAACTCTTGGCATGTCTTCTCATGAGATCCAGCATAGAGCACCCCGCATTATCGATGATTTAGAACCGTAAGCCATAATATAGGCAGTATGAAATTGCAATGGATTTTTGGAAAATTTCGTTGATTAGGCCTATGAAATAGGATATATGCAAAATTCATTTAAATATATGAAAATGCTCAATTTACTGAAATGATTTAACATTAACATTCCATCCGAAGGAGGAACCCTTGATATTTGATTTTATCTTAGGAAAATTTTCCAATGACCTGGCCATCGATTTGGGTACGGCCAATACTTTGGTTTATGTAAAAGGGAAGGGTATTGTTCTCAGCGAACCATCCGTTGTGGCCGTCCACATGGATTCCCGGGGAATGAAAAAAGTCCTGTCAGTCGGCGCGGAGGCGAAGAAGATGCTCGGACGGACGCCGGGGAACATCTCTGCCATCCGGCCCATGCGGGACGGCGTCATCGCAGATTTCGACATCACCGAGGCCATGCTCCGCCATTTTATTCTGAGCGTGCACAACCGGAGAGCCCTGGTCCGGCCCCGCATTATCGTCTCCGTTCCTTCCGGCATCACCCAGGTGGAGAGACGGGCGGTCCGGGAAACCGTCGAATCGGCCGGGGCACGGGAAATTTACCTGATCGAGGAGCCCATGGCGGCAGCCATCGGGGCGGGACTTCCGATCCGGGAACCGATCAGTTCGATGATCGTGGATATCGGAGGGGGGACGACGGAAGTGGCCGTTATTTCCCTGGCAGGCATCGTTTATTCACAGTCGGTCCGGGTCGCCGGAGACAAGATCGATGAGGAAATCGTACAGTACATGAAGCGGAAATATGGCCTTTTGATCGGTGAACGGTCGGGTGAAATGATCAAGATGACCATCGGCAACTGTTACCCGGATGACGAGGTGCGTAAAGTCGATGTCAAGGGGCGGGACCTGATATCCGGTATCCCCAAGATCGTCGAAATCAATTCCGAAGAGGTCCGGGAGGCGATTCAGGAACCGATCAGGCTGATTGTGGACGCCATCAAGGACGCGCTGGAGAATGCGCCCCCCGAACTGGCGGGCGACATTGTGGATAGGGGCATCGTTTTGACCGGCGGCGGCGCCCTGCTTCGCAATATCGACCTGCTGATCAAGGAAGAAACGGGTCTGCCCATCATGATCGCCGATGATCCGCTCTCCGCCGTGGCCAGGGGGGCCGGAATGGCCCTTGATCAACTGGATATTCTGAAAGAGGTTACTTTCCAGGTATAGAAAATTCGGGATGGTTTTTCCTGTCGGGAGGTTGCGGACGGTTGATTTTTCCAACTCGCGCGGCGGTAAGAACAAATCCGTGTGAGGGATAAAGAAATCAGAAGACTTTCCTTCTATTTCCCTAAAGTAAACACGAATCACATTTGATGCAGCCGCCGAAGAAAAAATATTCGCTGTTCCTGTTGGCCTTGCTGTTTGTGCTGGTTCTGGCCCTTTTTTCCTATCAACTGAAGTTTTCACAACAGCACGGTCTGCTTCGGAAAACAGTGCTGGAGATCGCTTCCCCCCTGGAGTCGGCGATTAATGACAGCGTGACAGGGATTGAGGAGACCTGGCACCGCTATCTGTTTTTGTACGGATTGACCGATGAAAACAAGCGTTTGCGCGAAACGAATGCCCGCCTTGCCCGTAAGGTGATTGCGTATCGGGAAGCGTACCTGGAAAATATCCGGCTGAGAAGACTGCTTGCATTCAAGGAAAAACTTGGATACGAGACGGTCGCGGCGGGCATCATCCTCCGGGACATGGCCGGATTCATGAAAACCCTGATGATTGATCGGGGTGAAAGTCATGGGGTTCGGAGGGGACAGCCGGTCATTGTCGAGACGGGACTG
>CAZIPU010000153.1:0-5764 GCA_964541005.1 uncultured Syntrophales bacterium
CCGGCCGATCTCCGGCATTCCGGCCGTTGTGCAGCGTGTTGACCACCTCCGCCAGGGCTTCTCCCGCCTGGAGGCGTTTCGTTTTTCCATCGCTCAAAGTAATCTCGAGCACACCCTCCAGAACAAACGCAAAGGAAGGAACCGCATGGGAGTGCCATCCGGTTTTTCCGCCGGGCGGTATCTCCACGAGCAATCCCGTCAATTGGGCCTTTCCCTGAGGATAGACTATCGGGTCACCGTTCCAGCTTTCCGACGTTTGGATCAGAGGCGTCACCTTGACGTCGGCCGTAGGCTCTATAGCGGAAGCAACAGCCGGCGTCAAAACAAAACACAGAACGATGGCCGACAAAAGAGTCTTTTTCATGATGCCTTTCCGAACGACCTTACTGCACATCCCCTACACCTGGGGTTCCGGCCGTCTCCCTGCCGGTGCACGTTTGAATTCTCCGGCATTTTTCCTGGTCATTTCTACAAAATTCTCTCCCCCCATCATGTGGGTGATTTCATCAATCCGTTCCTCTTCAGACAGGACATCGAGACGGACATGGGTCCGGCCGTCGGTAATCGCCTTGGAGATACGGTAATGGTGATCCCCGAAGCAGGCGATCTGCGGAAGATGGGTAATGCATAAAATCTGATGCATCGCGGCCAGATCACGCAATTTCTCACCGATGCCTCCCGCCGTTCTGCCTCCCACACCACTGTCCACCTCGTCGAATATCATCGTGCCCACGGGGTCCGTCTGCATGAGGATCCGCTTCATCGCCAGAATGATCCGGGAAAGTTCCCCCCCCGAAGCGATGCGGATCAGGGGTTTCAAGGCTTCACCCGTGTTGGTGGACAGGTAGAATTCAACCTGGTCCCATCCCTTCGCTCCGAACGGGTGCCCGTTATCCGGGTTTCGTTCACATTTTACCTGGAAGGCCGCAGCAGCCATTTTCAATGCCCCGAGTTCCTCCTCCATCATCCGCTCCATCCGGTCGGCCGCTGTCCGCCGGGCTTCCGATAAGGCATGGGCCTTTTTCTCGAGCTCCCGAGTGCATGCACTGATGAGTCCGTCCAACTCTGCGATATTTTCGCTCAGCTTCGACAGTTCATTCAGTTCTGCGGCAATGACCTCCCGCTGATGGAGGATCTCCGAAATCGTCTTCCCGTATTTTCGTTTCAGCTTCTGCAACATCTCCAGCCGGTCCTCGATCGTCCCTAACCTCATGGGATCGACGGCCAGTGTCTTCCGATAATCCCTGAGGGAAAAGGCTGTCTCTTCCAACTGGAAATACAGAGCATCCAGATCCTGCGACGGCACCTTGAACTGCCCATCGATGTCGTTTATCTCCCGGATCTCGGATTGCACCGACCGGAGCATCTCGAGAACGGATTTCTCCCGTCCGTAGAGATCCTCATAGGCGGTATCCGCGTGAACCATCAATTTCTGAATATTGGTCAGAAACTTTTTTTCTTCCAGTAACGTCTCTTCCTCCCCTTCCCGGAAGGCCGCCTGATCGATTTCGTTCAATTGAAAACCGAGAAAATCGACCCGTTCAACCCGGTTTCGCGTGCGGGTTTCCAGTTCCCGACGCTGCTCCCGGAGGGCCAGATAGCGATCATAAACTTGCCCGTATTCCTCCCTCAAGGGGAAAAGCAGACCGAAACCGTCCAGCATATCGATGTGATTGTCCGGGTTCAAAAGGACCTGGTGTTCCCGCTGGCCGCAGATGTTGATGAGGGACTCGCTGATAACCGTGAGTATTCCCAGGGTCGAAGGGGTTCCGTTAATGAAAACACGGTTCTTGCCGGAACGGGAAACGATCCTTTTGAGGGAAAGGTCCTCTCCGTCGTCAAAACCCATCTCACGGAGCTTTTCCCGTACCGGTTCCCGGCTTCCGATATCAAAGATCGCTTCGACGACGGCCTCTTCCTCCCCGGTACGGATCAGATCGGGAGTCGCCCGGTCACCCTGAATCAGGCCGAGGGCACCCAGGATGATGGACTTGCCTGCCCCGGTTTCACCGGTCAGGACAGTCAAACCCGCATCGAAAGACATCTGCAACTCCGCAATGATGGCGAAATTCTTGATCCTGAGATCGGTCAGCATGGTTTGATGTTCGTCGTTCCCTCCGGCAGTCTCCCCCAGCCCAGTTTCGTGCGCAGGATCTCCCAGTAATCCCGAAGCGGGGAGGAAATCAGGTTCGTCACATAGGGAGATTGACCAATGGTCACGGTGTCTCCCGTCTTCAGATCGTAGGAAATCTGGCCATCCAGGATGACCGTCGCGCCCGGCTCTTTCGTGAGGAGCTTCACGGTCACCACCACGTCGGCCGGAAGGATGATCGGGCGATTGGTCAGCATGTGCGGACACAGCGGGCTGAGCACCATGCAGGCCATCTTGGGAAAAACAATCGGCCCGCCGGCGGACAGCGAGTAGGCGGTCGAACCGGTCGGCGTCGAGACGATGATCCCGTCGGCCTTGAAGGTCGTCAGAAACTCGCCATCCACGAAGGCTTCCAACTCCACCATCCGGTTGAGGTTACCACGCCCAATGACCACGTCATTGAGCACAGCCTGCTCTTCGATCTCGGTTTCCTGTCCCCTGATCGCCACGTCGAGCATCATCCGCTTTTCCATTTCGAAGTTTCCCGTCAGAATCCTCTCGATGGCGCTGCACATCTCACTCAGATTCACTTCCGTCAGATACCCGAATCCACCCATGTTGATTCCCACGATGGGAATCTCAATCCCGCGTATGAAATGGGCAAGCCGCAGGATCGTGCCGTCCCCGCCGAAAACGACGATGAGATCGACCTCCGAGGCCAGGTGCCTGCGGTCCATGCCGTCGGCTGCCCCCACTTTCCGGGCGATGTGTTTCTCCAGGTAGACTTTAAGTCCCCGGGCCAGAAGCCAGTCCCGGAGCACAACGGTATATTCGGCGGATTGTTCTTTTTCGATGTTGGCGATGATTCCGATTCTTTTTATGCCCATGGCGGTCCTGCTGTCAGAATTTCTGCGTTTCCTATCACAATAATTCGTGAGTGTCTATGGGGGATTAGAATGTTTCACAGATGTCTTTTTTTACGGTTTGTCCTTGCTTTTCCCATGCAGCCAGCACTGCGGATCGTCGGCAAAAAGATCCGCCTTCCCATGGGTGGATGAAAGGGCATAGGACACAGCCCGGCATCCACGGCAAGTCGGCCAAAGTTCGCAGGCACCGCATTTTCCCCGATAGCTCTCCCGCCTTCTCAACTTCCAAAGGAGCGGCGACGTTGCCCATATTTCCCGGAGGCTCTTTCTTTTCAGGTTTCCCGCCTTCAGGCCGATTCTCCGGCAGGCCATGACGGTGCCGTCACTTGTGATGGTGACTCCCGAGAATCCGGCACTGCAACCGGAAAGGGTAAGACGGCAACCCGCCGGGGGATGCACGCCCCTGACGATCCCGGCCAGGGGATCACCCGAAACGACGGAAAAGCCCGCAGCGGACAGTCCAAAAGCCCGGGAATAGGCAGTCCGAATTTCTTCAGGGGTCAGGAAGAAATCGAGGAGTCCCCGGCCCCGTCCGCAGGGCACGACCCGGGAAAAACCGATGCTGTTGAAACCCGTGTCCCTGGCAATGCCAATTGTCTCCTCAACACTTCCGATATTGATGCGTGAAAGCGTCACGTTGGCACTGACACGGTTTCCCGCGGCGATGAGACGCCTTGCCCCCTGGAGTGCTCCCCGAAAGCTGCCGACGCCCCGTATCCGGTCATGAATCGGAGCCGGTCCTTCCAGACTGATCTGGACGTCAAAAACATCCCACTCCCGTATTTTCTCGGCGTCTTCATCCGAAATGAGGATACCGTTGCTCATCAGGGCAACGGCAAATCCCCGTTGCCTGGCATGGGCAACAACATCCCAAAGGCCCCTGAAAAGAAAGGGTTCTCCCCCCGTAAAATGGATCGACGGGACAACGGAAATGCCTTCCTCTTTCCAGGCCGTAAACATCTCCGCAGCCCCGTCGATTTCCCGCTTCAATTCATCAACAGTCATTTCCGGAGTTCTTCTTCCGCCCTGGTAGCAATGACGACAGGCAAGATTGCAGCGCTCCGTGAGATGCCATTGAATGAAAAAATCAAAGGTCTGAATTGCCGGACCGGCAATTATTTGCTCTTTCAACCCTTTCACTTGAGACATTGTACACCTGTATCAACGGACCGCATCATCTCCAAGAATTTGGCTTCTTGCCGTTTGGAACGCTCACTCAAGATCTGTTTCTTCAGGGTCCCCATTCTGTTCACCTCCTTTCCTTTTCAAGTCCGGCCTGGAATATCGCGGCTCCTTACCGGAGAGAGTAAACACAATGATCAAGGTTAAAAGGATGTTGACAGAGACTATGACAAAAGAACCAAATGTTGCATAATCAATAATACAATGCGTGTTACACCCTAATTCCCATCAGGGTGCATAGAGAATCGGATCATCCAGGCCCGCCTCGGAAAAACCTTTTTTCCTCAAAAGGCAGCTGTCGCAACGCCCGCACGCCAGACCGTCGGGAGCCGGGTCGTAACAGGTATGAGTCAGACCGTAATCGACCCCCAGTTTCAGACCTGTCCGGATGATCTCGGCCTTGGATAAAAACATCAGTGGCGCCCGGATCGAAACGATCGTTTTCCCTTCCACTGCGGCTTTAATCGCCAGATTCGCCAGTTTCTCGAACGCTTCGACAAACTCGGGCCGGCAATCGGGATAACCGCTGTAATCGACGGCATTCACCCCGATAAAAATGTCACCGCAGCCGAGCACTTCCGCCCAGGCCAGGGCATAACTCAGGAAAATCGTGTTTCTCGCCGGCACGTAGGTTATGGGAATGCCGGCCGAACCGATGGTCCCGTTCCCCTTGGGAACCTCGATATCAGCCGTCAGGGCGGATCCCCCGAAGGCACGCAAATCGATGTCCACAACCCGGTGTTCCCGCACCTGGAAATACCCGGCCACACGCTTCGCCGCTTCAAGCTCGTGCAGGTGACGCTGGCCGTAACGAAAAGTCAGACCGTACAGGACAAATCCTTCCTGCCGGGCCATGGCCAACAGCGTCGTTGAGTCGAGGCCGCCGCTCAACAGGACAACCGCCTTCTTTTTTTCCATCATACCGTTCCTCTAAACGCCCCTTCGATCAGGGGCCCAGATGACTTTGTGCAATTGAAGCTGCATCCGGACAGGCAACCCGTCGGAGAGGATCCACTGCGCCAGAATGGCCGGGTCCATTCTCCCGAAGACGGGCGAAAAAAGCGGCGGCCGGCCCCCTGAATGTGAATGCACCTTTTCATACTGTGAGAGAATATTTACGGCATAATCATAATCCAGGCGGTCCTGGATGACAAACTTTATCTCGTCCCGTGAAGTCAGTCGCATGAGATTCTCGAAATCGTTGTTCCCCTCTTCCCCGCTGGAAGGACACTTGATGTCGACGATCCGGACACACCCGGGATCAACGGAATCGATATTCAGGCTGCCGTTGGTTTCCAGCAAGACTTCATAATTTCGCGCCAGCAACGCCTGAATCAGCACAGGGGTGTCTTCCTGGATCAGCGGCTCGCCGCCCGTAACTTCTACGAGACGGCAGGGATAGGCGGACAGGCGGTCAATGATCTCGTTGACGTCCATGTCCTCCCCTTCCTCATACGCATACTTTGTGTCGCAATAGGAGCAGCGCAGGTTGCAACCCGTCAGACGGATGAAAACGCAGGGACGGCCGGCATGGGACGACTCGCCCTGAAGGCTGTAGAAGATT
>CAZIPU010000154.1:0-5691 GCA_964541005.1 uncultured Syntrophales bacterium
ATGCGACCCCGCCTCCGGAAGGATTTCCTCCCTTTGCGGGAACCGGCTACAGCGGCTGCCGCATGAGCCCCCGCTGGTGGAGTCCGGATGGTGTACATGTTTACCTGGCCGAAGCAATCAGGAAAGCGCTGAGAAACAGTGGTTACGATATTCCGGTAGCGACGGCGGGGAAAATCAGGATGCCGGATTTGGCGGATAAGATCGTTGCTGAAGGGCAGGCCGATATCATCGGTATGGCCAGAACGCTGCTGTGCGATCCGGACTGGCCGAACAAGGCAAAGGCAGGGCAGGATGACGAGATCGTCAAGTGTGCGGCCTGCGGTTATTGCAGTGAATCGGATGAGAAGTATGAGACGGTGACCTGCATTCAGTGGCCGAAGGGTGTCGTTAATGCGCCGTCTCCGTGGCTGCTGGTTCCGCCTTGCCGGGCAGCTTGTCCCGCTGGGCTCGACATCCGCGGCTACATGACGCTGGTTACGCAGGGGTGTTACGACGATGCCCTGCGTCTGATCGAAGCGAGGGTCCCCATGCCGGGTGTAGTGGGCCGCGTCTGCCCGCGGTTTTGTGAACCGAAATGTAACCGTAAACAGCTGGATGGTGAACCGCTGGCCATCAATGCGGTGAAGCGTTTCGTCGCCGACGCCAATACGATGCAAAAGCGGGCCGAGATCGCGAAGTCTTCAAGCCGTGTCATCGGGAAAGCGGCGTCGGTGGCGGTCATCGGTTCCGGACCTGCCGGTCTCAGTGCGGCCTTTTACCTGGCAAGATTGGGTTATAAGGTGACGATCTTTGAGGCGGAAAGTGTGGCGGGTGGCATGCTGGCCATGGGGATTCCCGAATATCGTCTTCCGAGGGAAATTCTCAATGCGGAAATAGACCTCATCAAAGCCTATGGCGTTGATATCAGGCTGAACAGTCCCGTCGGGAAGGATGCTCTGAGTCTGCAGAGTCTGAAGGATGAAGGTTATGCGGCCATATTTATTGCCGTAGGAGCCCAGAAGAACATGCCTCTTAACATTCAGACGGGCGATATCGCCGGCCTGGTCGACGGCGTTTCCTGGTTGAAGGATTTCAATCTCGGGAAGCAGGTGAAAACAGGGAAGAAAGTGGCTGTCATCGGCGGCGGTAATGTGGCCATCGATGCGGCAAGAACGGCCCTTCGTCTGGGTGCGGAAGAAGTTTCCGTGGTGTATCGCCGTTCCCGTGAAGAGATGCCGGCCATCAACGATGAAATCGTGGAAGCCGAAAAAGAAGGGGTTAAGATTCATTACCTGACCATCCCTTCGAAGCTGATCGGAAAGGACGGCGTATGCGTCGGTCTGGAATGTCTGAAGACGGAACTGGGCGAACCGGATGAAAGCGGTCGCCGGAGACCGGTTACCGTAGCGGGTTCCGAATTTGTCCTCGATACGGATGTCGTGATATCCGCCATCGGGCAATCCGCCGATTTGTCTTTCCTGGAAGGGACGGGCATCGAAGTGAGCCGGAACGCAACGATTCTCGCGGATGCGCATTCCATGGTGACCAATGTAAAGGGCATTTTTGCCGGAGGCGATGTCGTATCCGGGCCGGCGACGGTCATCGAAGCCATGGCGGCGGGAAGGAAAGCGGCCCAGGCGATCGATGCCTTCCTGTGTGGAAGGGAACTGGAAAAAATGCCGGAACCCCATGTCATCGAATACGAGACGATCGATCTCGACATGTTCAAAAAGACGGCAAGGCAGGACATGCCTTTACTGCCGGTCGATGAGAGATTGAAAGGTTTCGCCGAGGTAGATCTGGGTTTCGACGAACTGCAGGCCTTGCGGGAGAGCGACCGCTGTTTCCAGTGCGGGATGTTTCCGAAGAAATGATCGTCATTAATTAGTAGAGACGGGGATCCTGTCCTACGGGGAGAGGATCCCCTTTCTTTTTAAATAACCAGCAAAAGACGAAAGGAGACGCATATGGAAGGGGAAATAAAAGCGCACTATATTGACCATATCAGCATTGCCGTAAAAAATCTTGACAAGGCCGTGAAAGAATACGAGACGTATTTCGGCTGGAAAGTCGCCGGCCGGTACACGGATCCGGACGAGAATTTGAAGGTGGCCTATTTTCAGGTGGGGCCCACGGCGTATGAACTGATGGAAGACCTGGACGGTACGGGTGAAGTGGCCAAGTTCATCGAGCGGCGGGGAGAGGGCATCATGCTCGTGGCCTTCAACGTCGACAGCTGCGCAGATGCCCTGAAACAGCTGAAGGAAAGAGGCGCGAAAATGATCGACGACGTGCCGCGCCTTTCCAAGGAACTTAACCGGCACTTCGGTTTTATTCATCCCAAATCCACCGGCGGTGTCCTGGCCGAAGTCATTGAAGGAAAATATTAATTGTAGAATATTAAAGACAAGGATCGGAAAACATAACCATGAAATTTGCCGTCATTGTGGTGGACATGCTGAAAGATACCTACAATGCTGTTCCCGAGCATCGTTTCATGAAAGAATTTCGCACCATCATCCCCAGAATCCTTCGTCTGGTCGAGGAAGCGAGAAAACTGGGCGGGCTGATCGTTTACGCCAATGACAGCTATCTCCCCGAAGATTTTCTTTTCCGGGGAAAGATGAAGCCGAGTGCGATTCGTGGAACGCGCGGTGCGGAGGTGATTGATGAACTGCCGATCCTGGATGGAGATGTCGTTCTGCCGAAACGGAGATTCAGCGCTTTCTTCAAGACCGATCTGGATATGACCCTCCGGACGCTGGGGATCGATACGATTGCTGTGACGGGTTTGACGACGGAGGTTTGTGTGCTGAGTACGTTGCTGGATGGTCTGGCGAACGATTTCAATTCGGTTCTGATTTCGGATTGCTGTGCATCCCGGAGTCGGGACACGCACAACGCCATTGTTGCCGGGTTTTCGAAATTCCCGACCTATCCGACCCTGAGGGTCAGAACGGCTGAAGAATTCCTGGCGGAGGCCAGGGACAACATCATCCTTTAGCGGGCCGTCCATCCTTTTTCATTTAAATTAATTCGAGTTTACCCATAAAAAGAGCTCCGTTCCATTTCTGGTCCGGAGCTCTTTTACTAAAGGAGGAAGAAGTGCAGAAGCTTATTTCTGTCCTTCCAGTAAGCTCCTGGAAATGATCAGCTTCTGAATTTCGGTTGTTCCCTCTTCGAAATGGAAGGAACGCACATCCCGGAATATTCTTTCTACGGGGTAGGCCTGCGTGTAGCCCACGCCACCATGAATGCGGAGGGCCTTTTCGGCTACGTCCACAATCATCTCCTCGGCCGTCACTTTCGCCATGGAGGCTTCCATGTCAAACGGCAGGCCATGGTCACATCGCCAGGCTGCTTCATAGGCCATGAGGCGCGCCGCCTTAATTTGCGTGCCCATTTCCGCCAGCATCCACTGGATGGCCTGACGGGAAGCGATGGGTTTCCCGAAAGTCTGTCGCTTCTTGGCGTAGGCGATGGAGAGTTCGAGCAGCTTGTCGCCGTTGCCCACGCAGCAGGTGGCGATGGAGGCCCGGCTCAGGTTGAGGGCGCTATAGGCGACTTCCAGTCCCTGACCGACTTGACCGATAACGTTTGCTTCGGGAACTCTCATGTTTTCGAAAAGAACTTCACCGTGACGTACCCCGAGCGTTCCCATCATGGGGGGCATTGCGACAACCTTCAGCCCCGGCGTTCCCTTGTCCACCAGGAAGCCCGTAATGCCGTCGGGTGTGGCCGCAAAGACGTAAAGCAGCTGGGACCAGGGGAAGGAAATGAGCCACTTTCTTCCGTTGATCACATATTCGTTTCCCTCGCGCTTCGCGGTGGTGACGATATTTTTCCCCGTTCCCGTTTCAGGCTCCGTAAGGCAATTCGCCGCAAAAATTTCTCCCGTGGCCAGTTTGGGGAGATACTTCCTCTTCTGTTCCTCGTTTCCGAAGATATACAGAGGACGCCAGAAGATACCGTTCATGCAATGGGCAAGCATACGGATCATGGAATAGGCCTTGGCCCATTCTTCTTCGACCGGGAACCAATCGATCATGGGCCAACCCTGACCGCCGTACTCCTTGGGTATGGTCAGTCCGTAGAATTCTGTTTTCTTTAAGGCATCCAGAATTGCTTCCGTCAGCATTTCCTTCTGTTCCATTTCAGGTGAAATGGGGTTGAGGACATTTTCAACATATTCCCTTGCCTTTCTCTTACGCTCCAAAACATACTCAGGTAATGAAAAATCCATGATTTGCCTCCCAATTTATTTGTTATGAAATCATTAAATGGCTTGATTAACCGATCATTGTCAGCCCGCCATCCACGCTGAGGACCTGACCGGTAATATACCGTGCGTCATCACCGGCAAAAAAAGCCACGACACCTGCAACGTCTTCCGGCGATCCTATCCTCCGCAGAGGAATGGACCGGACCACGCCCTCGGCGATTTTCTTGCCTTTTTCGTCGGCGGCAAGACTTCTCCAGATATCCGTGTCGACGGGACCGGGACTGATGCAGTTGACCGTGATCTGGAACCGGGCGAGTTCGCGGGCCAATGCCTTGCTCGACCCCATGATGGCAGCCTTCGTGCCGCCATAGATGAGTTCTCCGGCGGTTCCGACACGCCCGGCGTCCGATCCCATGCTGATGATGCTGCCCTGGCCGTTCTTCATCAGGTAAGGGATACAGGCATGGCAGGCATTGAGGTAACTTTTGTAGTTGACGTTGATAAACCGATTCCAGAAAGCATCGTCCGTTTCGAGAAACGGTTTGGGCTGATCGATACCGGCATTGTTGACCAGGATGTCGATTCGTCCGAATTCAGAAAAGACCTCGTCAACGGCCTGTTTCGTTTCCGCATACAGGGACAAATCAGCCTTTTTCCCGATTCCCCGGGAGCCGAGGCCGTTGATTTCCTCCGCGACGGCTTGTGCACTTGCAAGATCGATATCCAGGATCGCAACGCCTGCTCCATCCTGAGCAAGGCGAAGGGCAATGGCCCGTCCGATTCCTTTTCCTCCTCCTGTGACAATCGCGACTTTATCTTTCAGCTTCATGTTTTCCTCCGTATGACCGATAAGACGAACAAGTTAATAATTCTCACCCCTTTCTTTACCAATCGGGGGAACTTTTACAAAATACAGGGAATGACTCGTTTCGGTTCTTACAATTATTTTAATTGCCCGGTTCAGTTATACTTTGCCGGTTTTTGATCGTCAATACGCATAACTACGTTTTCCTGCGTAGGTATAAATACTCATGATAAAAGGGATAACCGAACCGGCCGGTTATCCCTTTAAGTTGCCTTGTCGCGCGCAGAATGCGGATCCGTTATGAGATCCTGTTCACGGGCCGGCTACCTCTTAATTTTAACAACTTCCGGCAAAAGTTCCGGCTTTTTCTTATCCGCCCTGTGTTTGCAAAGGTATTTCCCGATGATGACAACACCCAGCATGAAAAGGCCCTGAATAAAATATTCGAGAACAGCCGATGGATGAAACCAGGCTTCCACTGCAGGATCGGTCAGAATCATTTCTGCCGAGACCCTGCCCAGGATCGCCGCGCCGATGATAATAATGACGGGGTAACGGTCCATGAGGGTGGACAGCAGCTGGGCGGTGAAGACGACCATGGGGATGCTGATTAAAAGACCGAATACGAGAAGAATGACATGATCCCCGGCAGCACCGGCAACGGCCAGCACATTGTCTAAAGACA
>CAZIPU010000155.1:0-5688 GCA_964541005.1 uncultured Syntrophales bacterium
AAGAAACCCGTCAATTCAAAACCGAAGTGCAACAGCTCATGAACATCATCATCAACTCTCTGTACTCCCACCGGGAGATTTTCCTCCGGGAACTGGTCTCCAACGCCTCGGACGCCATCGACAAGCTCAGATTCAAGGCCCAGACCGAGACCGACATCCTGGCAACCGATACGGAATTCAAAATCAAGATCATCCCGAACAAGAAGAAACGGACCCTGGAAATCGCCGACAACGGGATCGGCATGACCTGGGACGAGGTCGTCGAAAACATCGGTACCATCGCCCAGAGCGGGACGGCCAACTTCCTGGAAGCGGCCGCGGAAAAGGGCAAACCGGAGCTCTTGACCCCGGAGCTGATCGGCCAGTTCGGCGTCGGTTTCTACAGCGCCTTCATCGTTGCCGACAAGGTCACCCTCATCACCCGGGCCGCCGGATCTGACCGGGCGGTCAAGTGGGAATCCTCCGGCGACGGGTCCTACACGATCGAAGAAACGAAGAAAGAAGGCCGCGGCACATCGGTCATTCTGCACCTGAAGAAGGCGGACAAGGACGAGCAGGACTTCGCCGAGGAGTGGACCATCCGCCAGGTGATCAAGAAACACTCCGATTTCGTGGCCTATCCCATCGTCATGGACATCGAGCGTACGGAGCCCGTCCTGGGTGAAGACGGGAAACCCGACGGCGACAAAAAGGAAAAAGTCATCCAGGAAGAAACGCTGAACTCCATGAAGGCCATCTGGACCCGCGACAAGAAGGAGATCAGCGATGAGGAATACAATGAGTTCTACCAGCACATCAGCCACGACTGGACGCCTCCGCTGGCCCATCTGCACGTCAAGCTCGAAGGGGCGACGGAATACAGCGCCCTGCTGTACATTCCTTCCCTGCCGCCTTTTGACCTCTTTGTCCGGGAACAGAAACACGGGGTTCAGCTCTACAGCAAACGGGTCTTCATCATGGAGAACTGCAAGGAACTCATGCCGCCATACCTGACCTTCATCAAAGGTGTTGTCGATGCCCCGGACCTGAATCTCAACGTGAGCCGTGAAATCCTTCAGCAGGACGTCCTGGTCAGGAACATCCGTAAGAATCTCGTCAAGAAGATACTCGAACTTCTGGCGGGAATGGAAAAGGAAAAGTACGACCCCTTCTTCAAGGCCTTCGGCCCCATCTTCAAGACAGGCATTTCGACGGACTATGAAAACCGGGACAAGATCGCGGCGCTGCTCCGCTATCAGACTACCCACTCCGACGGCGCCCTCATTTCGCTCAAGGAATACGTGGATCGCATGAAGCCGGGTCAGGAGGATATTTACTATATCACGGGGGAAAACATCACGGCCCTGAAAAACAGCCCCCACCTGGAGCAGTTAAAAGAAAAGGATTATGAAGTCATCCTCATGAACGACCCCATGGATGAATGGGTCGTCCGGGATCTCCACGAATTTGAAAAGAAACCCTTCAAAAGCGCCGAAAAGGGTGATCTTGATCTCGACAAGCTCGACGACAAGAAGAAAGAGGAATACGGCCCCCTGTTCGGCTACATCAAGACCCACCTGGAGGCAAAGGTCAAGGAGGTCAAACCCTCCACACATCTCAGGGATTCCGCTTCCTGCCTGTCCGGGGATATTCAGGATATGAGCGCCTACCTGCAGAAGCTCCTCCGGGCTACCGGCAAGGAGGTTCCCCCGGAGAAGCGGGTCCTGGAAATCAACATGGATCATCCGCTGATCTCCAGGATCAAAGCGATCTACGAGAACGACAAGGAGTCCGCCCTCCTGAAGGATTACACGGATCTGCTGTTCGATCTGGCAGTCGTTTCCGAGGGTGGAAAACTCGAAAATCCGTCCCGGTTCAGCAAAATGATCGGGGATTTGATGGTGAACGCCGACAAGGGTTGACGTCAGGAAAATGCATGGGTCCGTTCGTCAGACAAAGTTCCTGCCGTCCGTTTTATGAGCGGAAGGGGATCGGCCATTCCTGGACCGACCCCCTTCCGCTCTTGTCATCAGATTCGACGGTTCCCTGGTGGTGCGGCAGGTGGATCAGCCCGGCTATGGATGCTGCCGTGCCCTCACCGGTTCCATTCCAGAATGCCGTCCAGGGGATGCCGAGGCGCCGTATGGGCCATCAAGCCTCCGTATTCCGGGTTGTTGAAAATGATCCGGGAAACGAGCGGCGATACCCGGAAAAGGTACTCGTTGAGAGACTTAATACCGCGAAGAATCTCGAACGGATCATAAGAAGCCGGAAGTTCGTTTATTCCCTTTAGCGTCAGGAGGGAAAGTTCCGCACCGGCGTGCACGGCCAGTTCGGGCAACCGGGAAATCCACCGGGGTTCGGGCACTTCGGGTGAAACAAGGCCCATCACATGGGTCGCCTGCTGCAGCCCTTCCCTGAGATACCGGTCCCGGTCGCCTTCAGTCGAAAACCGATCCTCGTCGAGATCCAGGTAGATGTCCATCTCACCCCTTCGCGAGATGTAGTCGCCGACGGCGACCGCCGCCTCGCGTATCACGGAAACGTAAACGAGAAAAACGCAGGGTTGCGTTTTCTTTCGCTCCTCCGCAATGTCGACGGCTTTCTCCACCTTGATCAGATGCGCCCGGTTTACGCCCGCCATATTTGCTCTTGTTGTATCACCATGAATATCCTGATTCGGTCCGGATCAATCCGGGTAAAGATCCCTTAACGTGTGGATCAATTCATGGAATTCTTCGTGTTTGCCGATGCCGATCCGGTCTTCCTCGATCCGTTCGAATCCTGCGTACAATTCTTCCTGTTGCGTCGCGGAAAGCATGTTTTCCGCCATGACAAACAGGACGGTATTCTCTTTTTCAATATGGTTGAACAGAAGAGCAATATATTCCTGGGCGTTGTGCACAATCTCCGCCACGGCGGCGGCAGATTTTTCTCCCTGTGCATATTTGGAGAAAGTTTCACCCATGGCCTTGATAAAGCCTCTGCCCATGGCATGCTCATGAAGCATAACGCCGATCGGCCCCCCTTCTCCGGGGATACCCAGAGCTTCCAAAGCGGGGAAAAGAAGTTCCTCCTCCTTTGCGTGATGGCATTTGTCGACGAATACTTTCAGAAATTCAAGGATGGCCGAAAAATGGGCCGTATGCAGACCGCCGCTTTCCTGGGTCTTCCGGCACACGTTTCCCATTATCCTGAGCATGACTTTTATGCCTTCATGTTCATCTCTCAACTGCTTCGTGGCTGCCAAATTCATGTCATCATCTCCCTGACCGCACATATGGATATGGTTTGTTCTGACTTACAGGGTTCAATGTTCGGAATGCTCATCCGAAGACGGTTCGTGCATGCCGTGATGATTGGCCGACGAATCGGCGGCATCGAGATGCAGCTTTTCCACGTAGTGGGTGAACCGGACATATGCTTCCACAAAGGCACGCCCGGCCGTGACGTCAAGATCGGCATGCTTCTTGGCCTCCTTTGCCTGGTCGAACCGCTCCTGCACTCCCCTTGAGGCTGCCTCGGTGATCAGCTTGATAAGGTTGCCAGCGGAGCCGCTTTCCAACGCCTTATCCGCTTCAACAACAGCCGGTTCAACGGCGCCGGCCGCTTTCAGACCGGTGTACGGCATCCCCTCACCCGCACGATGGAGTCGCACGAGGGTTTCAAGGAAATACCTGTCCGCCAGTTCCCGGGCCTCTTTCCCTTTCGTTCTGACAATCAGGGTCTTCCTGAAAAGCTCTTTGATTTCAATCTCGTTTTCTTCCTTCACCCATTTCAGCACCGGCGTGATATCCCCTGTCTGAAGGGCCGCCTCGGCGGTTTTGACAACCGGTCCGTCAAGGGTATCGCAATGGGCAAAAACACTTGGTACGACAAGGACCACGGAAGCGGCCATAATCAGAAGGATGGCAGCCGCAAAACGGAAAGGGGCAAGGGCGTTTTCTTTCATGTTCATCACCTCCATAAAGGCAGAAGAGAAGACGGGTATTCCGGCTCCTCTTCTGTAGGGTAAATCGGTCGGCCAAGGCAGACTGGTGCCGCAGGTCGATCCGTCCTAGGGCTTGACCACCATAACCGGACATTTTGAACCCTTGATGACTTTGTTGGCGACACTGCCCACAAGGTTCTTCAAAAGTCCCGTTTTCCCGTGGGATGCAATGACGATCAGGTCGATCCCCTTATCCTGCTGTTCTTTCAAGATGACTTCCGCAGGATGGCCTTTCTGGACGTCGAACACCACATCCAGATTTTTTGCGCCGATGATCTTATTGGCTTCTTCCCGAAGGTTGTCGTTTGATGCCTTGAGGCCCTGTTCCTCAAGCTGGTTTACGACATCCTGTGTGATGCAGTAATCAACGGCGCACTGCTGGATTGCCTTATCAATGACATGCAACAGATAAATTTTGGAATTGAACTTTTCCGCAAGCTCGACGGCTTTCTTCAACGCCGCATCGGAATAGGTGGAGAAATCGGTTGGAACAAGGATACTTTTGGGATCTGACATGATCAAACCTCCTTTGTCGAATGCAAATGTTCGTCTGAGAGATTTAACAGGGACCAAAAATCACTTTGCGCCGGAAAGACGCACATCCCACAAGCTGTAAGCAAATAAGCCAGACGGACGTACACCCCCTTCCAGAATGATTTTTAAAAATAAAAGAACCCCTTTCCCTTCTTTACGCTCTGTTCCGGACAGCTTGTTCTGATATTTTAACAAATCTAAAAAATTTGCGTTGATCCGTCCATCCTGATCCCCGGGACCTATTTCCCTTTCGCGCTTTTTGCTTCTTCCTCCTTGAGTAGAACCATCAGCTGACCGCAGCAGGAGAGCTTACCCGCGCCGGCATGAAGCACTTCGACAATATTCCCGCACATCGTGCATTTGTAGACCTGATTTTTTTCCGCCATAAAGATCCTCCTTGTAATTGAAAAGGTTTTATAAATCTGGTTTCTTTCCTCCGGGCAGATCGGGTTTCCAGGCAGGATATCCCCCGATTTAAGCCCGGCAAGATTTGCCCCCCAAGCGCTTCAATGTATCAATACCATGATTGGAAGGGCGACGTCAATAACGCAAAAAAACCGGTTTATTTGACGTTTGATCAACCTGCCGCTGTGCGGTTTCCGGACAACCGCCTGCGGGCAATTTTTCCCGGCAAATCAGGATGCCGTGGCGTCCGGAATCATGAAAGGTAATACGGGGAATGTGGTGTTATGGAAAAGGAAGTTGAATCCTGATGGATAGGGGGGTATTTTAGTGGAATTGGAAAGCTCGATTGCAGAGAGATTTTCACCGTTCGGGGAAATGAGGATCAATTTCCACCCAAACAGACAGAAAAAGGAGGGGATGTCGTGGCCAGGGAGCAGGTTACGCGGAGACAAAAAGACGTTTCGCGACTGTTACGCGAAAAGAAGCAAATACAGAAGGATAAAATCGGAAGACAGAAGAAAAAATAGGGCCGGGGTGCAGAACCTGCCGGGAATTTTAACGCAAGACGTCCGATCAGGGAAAGGGGATGGAACATGACCATATTCGGGATCGGTCTTTTACTCGTGGCATCCGGAGGGTTTTCCCTGGCACTGATTCTCTTGCTGGAGGCTGCCGGTGGCATCCAATTATCCTGGACGACGGCGCATGAAGGTGTCCTGATTTTCTTGGGGGCGCTCCTGGCAGCCGTGGGATTTTACTTCTGGCTGTCCGGCGTCCGG
>CAZIPU010000156.1:0-3498 GCA_964541005.1 uncultured Syntrophales bacterium
CGCGACAGCCGGAAATGCATCAATTGCCGGCGTTGTGTCATGGTCTGCGAACAGGTGCAGACCGTTTGTGCCCTGACCCCGATGGGCCGCGGCGGTGAAGTCCGGGTGGTGCCTGCGTACAATCTGCCCCTGATTCAGACCAACTGCATTGCCTGCGGACAGTGCATCATGGCCTGTCCCGTCGGCGCCCTGGCCGAGAAAGACGATATCGACGCGGTCTGGAAGGTCCTGGAAGATCCCACCAAGCACGTGGTCGTTCAGGAAGCGCCGGCCATCCGTGCCGCCCTGGGTGAGGAATTCGGGATGCCGGCCGGTTCCCTGGTAACCGGGAAGATGATCTCGGCTCTGAGAAGGCTCGGCTTTGACAAGGTATTCGATACGAACTTCACGGCGGACCTGACCATCATCGAGGAAGGCAATGAACTCCTGAAGAGGGTGAAAGAAGGGGGCACGCTGCCCATGATCACCTCCTGCAGTCCGGGATGGATCAAGTTCTGTGAGCACTTCTATCCGGATCTGCTGGATCACCTTTCGACGTGCAAGTCACCTCAGCAGATGTTCGGCGCCCTGGCCAAATCCTATTACGCAGAACTTTCCGGAATCGATCCCAAAGATATCATTGTCGTTTCGATCATGCCCTGTACGGCAAAGAAATTCGAGTGCGCGAGAGACGAAATGAACGGCAGCGGATTCAAGGATGTCGATTACGTTCTGACGACCAGAGAACTGGCCCGGATGATCAAGGAAGCGGGTATCGATTTTCTGAACCTTCCCGACGGCGAATATGATGCGCCCATGGGTGAGTACACCGGTGCCGCCACCATTTTCGGTACGACGGGCGGTGTTATGGAAGCGGCCCTTAGAACGGTTTACGCCGTCGTCACCGGCGAGGAACTGACGGATCTCAATATCACCCCGGTCAGAGGATTGGAAGGCGTCAAGGAAGCCACCGTGACCGTGGGCCCCCTGGGACCGGTTAAAGTGGCCGTAGCCCATGGTCTGGGAAATGCGCGGAAGGTTATGGATCTGATCCGTGACAAGAAGGCGGAATACGCCTTTATCGAAATCATGTGCTGTCCCGGTGGTTGTGTCGCCGGCGGCGGCGAACCGATTCCCACGAACGATGACATTCGGATGCTCCGTGCCGGAGCCCTCTACAGGGATGACGGAGAAGTCCAGAAGTTGAGGCAGTCCCATCAGAACCCGGCCATTACGGCGATCTACGAGAAATTTCTCAAGGAACCCCTGGGGCATAAATCGCATCACCTGCTTCATACCAAGTATGTGAAGAGGGGAACGAAACTGCCTCACGAGGCCTAGTTGAATTTGAGCTTGAATCAAAAAGGGGGTTTGATCTTCTGAAAGGGTCAAACCCCTTTCTTTTCCGGCGTTGTTGAATTAAATATGGAGAAATCATGATCCGAAATCTTTGGACGGTTTAGCATGGCGGATTCCGCAATCAGGCACATTATCGGGAAACTGCGTGAGGATGGGGATATTCATCTTGATGATTTGATCGCCGTCTTGTCGTCTGCAGATGCTGATGACTTGGCCTATCTCCACGATTCGGCCGATCAAATAAGAAAGACCATGGTGGGCGACGCCGTTTTGCTGCGGGGAATTATTGAGATATCGAACCGCTGTCATCAGAATTGTCAATATTGCGGGTTACGAAGAGAAAACAATAAAATAAGCCGTTATCGAATGAATGAAGAAGAGATCCTGGATGTCGCAAAGAAGATCGAAGCATGCGGGATTTCGACCGTTGTTTTACAATCCGGGGAAGATCTTCTGCCTGCGGATCGCGTATGCGATCTGGTCAGAAAAATCAAGGTGGAGACGGATCTTTTTGTCACCCTGTCGATTGGAGAGAGACGTTACGATGATTATCTCGCTTTCAGGAAAGCCGGGGCAGATCGGTATCTTCTGAAGCATGAAACGGCATCGAAAACGCTTTTTGAAATCCTTCGGCCTGGTTCTTCCTTTGAAAACAGAAGAAAATGTCTGCTCTGGTTAAAAGACCTGGGGTACGAAACGGGGGCGGGCAATCTGATCGGCCTGCCCGGCCAAAGTGTAACCGATCTGGCTGAAGATCTCCTGTACCTGCGGGAGTTAAAGGCGGACATGGTCGGTATCGGGCCCTTCATCGCTCACCCGGATACGCCCCTGGCCGGGATGCCCGGCGGAACCGGCGAAATGACCTTAAAAGCGGTTTCCCTGACCCGTCTCCTTTTGCCGCAGGCCAATATTCCCGCCACGACCGCCCTGGGCGTCCTCGAACAGGGCGGGAGAAAAAAGGCCCTTCAAGCGGGGGCGAATGTCGTGATGCTCGATTTTACCCCGGAAGAATATCGAAGGCATTACGATATATATCCGGGGAAAACCCGTGTCGTTACGGAGATGGACGGTTACCTGGAAAATTTGAAGAAGGAAGTGACATCGATCGGGAGAACCATCGGCCGGGACCGGCCGCTTGAGGCACCCCGAAAAAAACCATTATAAAGAGAGCTTAAATAAAGCTTGACCTGAGAAAAACAAATAAAGTAGGTTTCTGCGCGAATTGGGGGAACAATTAAGAAACGATTGGAGAGCTAAAATTATGGCCGTCTCGAAGAAAATACATGAATTTGTGACCAAAGCCTCCTGGATCAGAAAAATGTTTGAGGAAGGGGTGCTTCTGAAGAAACAGTATGGCGCGGAAAATGTCTTTGATTTTACCCTCGGCAATCCCAACGTTCCGCCGCCGGACGAATTCAAGCAGGTCCTTCATAAGGTTGTCGCCGAAGATACTCCGGGGATTCACGGCTACATGTCGAATGCCGGCTATGACGATACGCGGGAAGCCGTGGCCGCCTATATCCGGAAGGACCAGGGCGTAAACATCACTAAGGAACAGGTTATCATGACCTGTGGCGCCGCCGGGGCCCTCAATGTCGTCCTGAAAGTCCTTTTGGATCCGGATGACGAGGTGATCGTTCCGTCCCCATATTTCATGGAATATCGTTTCTATATCGACAATGCCAATGGGAAGATGGTGCTGGTTCCAACAAAGGCGGATTTTTCGCTTGATGTGGATGCGATGAGGCAGGCGATCACGCCGAAGACCAAAGGCGTGCTCCTCAACTCACCGAACAATCCCACCGGCCGCGTCTATGATGAGGCTTCCATTGCCTTGCTGGCGAAAGCTCTCGAAGAGAAGAGCCGTGAATACGGCCACGCCATTTATCTCATGGCCGACGAACCGTACCGGGAGATCGTTTTTGACGGAATTAAAGTGCCCAGTATCCTGGGGGCCTATCCCCACAGCATATCCGCATCTTCCTACTCGAAGACCCTTTCCATCCCGGGTGAGCGCATAGGCTATCTGGCCGTCAATCCGGAGATATCGGATTACAAGGAACTCATGGACGGAATCATGCTGTACAACCGGGTGCTGGGTTTTGTTAATGCACCGGCCATCATGCAGCGGATCATCAAGCACATGCAGGGTATTCACGT
>CAZIPU010000156.1:3598-5666 GCA_964541005.1 uncultured Syntrophales bacterium
ACAGATCGTATTCCGCTAATCGTAGCGAATCGTGAAATCCGGGAAGGCATGGGTCGGTTCTTCACGCGTTATCTCGATATCAAGGACAGAGGCTGATGGGGGACCGATTCTGCACCAGTCGATCATCAGGGTGATATTTTCTGCCGTTCCTTCAAAGACAGCTTCCACCTTCCCATCAGGTCGATTTTTAACCCAGCCCGTCAGGCCGAGCCCGATGGCGTTCCTTCTGGTGTGATGTCTGAAGAACACCCCCTGCACCAGTCCGGATATGATCAGATGGACTCTTATTGTGGGTGACATGAAATAATCAGCCGATCATTTCCAGAAATTGTTCTTCTGATAAAATGGTCAGATTATAAGCCATAGCCCTGTCCAGCTTCGATCCTGCCGCCTCGCCGGCAACCACGAAGTCCGTTTTCGGTGAGATGGACGAATGGACAAGACCGCCTTTGGAAAGAACAAGGCGTTTGGCCTCATCCCTGACGAGTTTTTTTAAACTTCCCGTAAAAACGAAGGATTTTCCCGATATCGGTGAAGAGGCCTGGTCCGAAGTGTCGCCGGGAACAAGTCCTGCCGATTTCAGCCTTGACAGAATGCGGAGATTCTGGGGTTCCCTGAAGAATCTGACAATACTGCCGGCAACCTCGGTGCCGATATCGCGGATCTGGATGAGGTCTGCTTCCCGGGCTTCCTCAATGGCCTCCAGAGTTTTGAATTTCCGGGCTAAGAGCCTGGAAACATGCTCCCCGACGTGCCTTATTCCGAGGGCGTA
The DNA here is from genome assembly GCA_964541005.1 of uncultured Syntrophales bacterium. GTDB lineage: Bacteria > Desulfobacterota > Syntrophia > Syntrophales > JAAYKM01 > JAAYKM01. The sequence continues at coordinate 4,371 of CAZIPU010000156.1, forward strand.
GAGGAATCGGTCAAGGGGTGTTGTTTTGGATTTTTCGATAGCGGCAATCAGGTTGTCCGTCGATTTGTCGCCGAATCTGTCCAGCAAAAGAAAGTCTTCCCGCTTCAGGTGAAACAGATCGGCGGGATCCTTAATAACACCCTTATCGACCATCTGCGAGATCAGCTTGTCCCCCAGGCCTTCGATATCCATGCCGCTTCTCGAAGCGAAGTGTTTGATCCTTTCCTTGATCTGGGAGGGACAGGCCAGGCCGATGCAACGGTGGGCGACCTCTCCTTCGAGCTGGACCACCTCGGAGCCGCATTCGGGACAACGGGAAGGCATGACAAAGGGTTTTTCCCGGCCGGTTCTGTTTTCCTTCCGGACGGAAACGACTTCGGGAATGACGTCTCCGGCGCGTTGAACCACAACCGTGTCACCGATCATGATGTCTTTCTTGACGATCTCGTTCAGGTTGTGCAGGGTGGCCCGGCCGACCATGACCCCGCCGACCGAAACCGGCTTCAGAACGGCCACCGGTGTCAGGACCCCCGTTCTTCCCACCTGAACGATGATGTCCTCAATGACGGTTATTTCCTGACGCGAGGGGAATTTGCAGGCGATGGCCCATCTCGGGCTTCTGGAAACAAAGCCGAGCTCCGACTGAATTTCGAACGAATCGACTTTCACCACAATACCGTCGATCTCATAGGGGAGCGTTTCCCGTTTCTCCATCATGCGATGGTAATAATCGATGCATTCCGAGATGTCGCCGGCCTTTTCGATATAAGGATTGACGGGAAAACCCCATTGGGACAGTTGTTGCAGGGCTTCCCCCTGGCTTTCAAGGGCCAGGCCGCTTTGTTGTCCGATGGCGTACAGGTAGATGATCAGGGGGCGCCGGGCGGTGATGCGCGGGTCGAGCTGCCTCAAGGACCCGGCGGCGGCATTGCGGGGATTGGCGAAGGGCGGTTCCCCTTCCTCGATCCGGCGGGCGTTGAGTTTCCGGAAGGCGTCGATTGCGATACAGACCTCACCACGGATTTCGATGACATCCGGAATGGGAGCGTCAGGCCACTCCGGGATCGAAAGGGGCAGGGATCGGATGGTCTTGATGTTTTGCGTGACATCCTCCCCCGTTTCACCGTCACCGCGGGTGGCCGCCTGGACAAGCGTTCCCTTTTGATAGATCAGGTTGACCGCCAGGCCGTCCAGTTTGGGCTCGACTATAAAGGGAAATGCCTCGTCGAGACCTCGCAGGCGCCGGATTCGATCGGAAAACTGGAGCATTTCTTCGTCCGAAAAGGCGTTACCGAG
>CAZIPU010000157.1:0-5583 GCA_964541005.1 uncultured Syntrophales bacterium
TCCTGCCGGTTGAGCCAGCAGCGGTAGTGGTACAGCTCGGCCAGGCAGTTCACGGTCCGCTCGGGGGTCAGGAAGGAAATGCTCTTGTACCGGTGTCCCGGGATTTCCACGACGGTCTTCGTTCTTTCATCGGGGAGCAGGGTCACGCCCATAACGGGTTTGCCGTAGCGCTCCATCAGGTCGATGAGATGGGCGATGAACCGTTCCTCGAATTCCCGCACCTGGACGGGAATGGACGCAAACAGATTGCGGTCGTAATCGGGGTCCGCCTGGACGGCCGAATCCATCATCCAGCGGAAGAAGGTTGTCCGGCCGAGCACCCCCATGTGCACGATGGCGTCACAGCCGTCCCATTTCATCAATTCCTCGGTAATCATCATGGGAATGGCGGGATCGAATTCCGCGACCAGATCGATGGGGTTGGAACGGCTCCAGTAAGGCGGCAGGATGCGGTCGATTTTCGCGATCAACTCCGGTGAAAGCTGGGGCACCTTCAGCCCCCGCTTTTCGCACAAATCGGCCATGACCACGCCCCAGCCGCCGCCGATCGTGAGCGCCGCGACCCGGTTTCCCTGCGGGAGCGGCAGGGATGAAAAGGCCGCCGACAGGTCGAGCAGTTCCATGGGATGTTCGACGACAGCCACCCCCGCCTGACGGCAGGCCGCGTCAAAGACCTTCATGTTCGACGCCATGGCCCCGGTATGGCTGGCTGCGGCTCGGTTACCCGATTCGGTCCGTCCTCCCTTGAGGACCGCAACGGGTTTTTTCCGGCAGAGCCGCTTCGCCGTTTCAAAAAAACGCCTTCCGTCCTTGATGCTTTCCAGGTACATCAGGACCGTTTCCGTCCGGTCGTCGGCGATGAATCCCTCCAGATAATCCTCGATGGTCACCATGGCCTCGTTTCCCGAACCGCAGAACGACCGGATGCCGATTCCTTCGTCGTCGGCAAACGCCAGCAGCTGCGTGCCGAGATTTCCCGATTGGGCCAGCAGGGACGTGGATCCCGCTTTGGGATGAATATGCGAACCGGTGCAGTAGAAGTGGATGTGAGGATTGATGATGCCCATCGTGTTGGGCCCGAGAATCAGAATCCCCGCCTCCCGCGCCATCCGGACCAGATCCTCCTCCCGGCGGCGCCCCTCGCTGCCGGTTTCGCTGAAGCCCGAGGTGATGAGAAGCATCTTTCGGATGCCCTTCTTCTGAAAATCGGGAATGATCGATGCCACCGCATCCGCCGGAAGCGTGACGATGCCGAGATCCACCGGTCCGGGAATCTCCAGGACGCTTTTGTAAACGGCCCGTCCCGCAATCCTGCCGCCCCTGGCATTGACCAGGTAAATATCGCCCTGGTAGCCGCCGGCGGCCACATTGGTGAAGAGCATGTGTCCCCATTTCCCGAACGTGGCGGAGGCGCCGACAAAAGCGACCGACCGGGGATGGAACAGTTCATAAATCGCCCGCGGCTCGACGGGGGGTCTCCGGCGAACCGGCGGATCATTTTTCCCCAGCGTGATCAGGGCGTCGACCGCCGTCAGGCAACCTTCGGCATCGGCAATCAGGGGATTGACATCGACTTCCCGAACTTCCGGAAAATCGGCGGCTAATCGGGACAAGCCCGCCATGACCCGGACGAACGCTTCACGATCGACCTCCTTCTGGCCCCGAAAGGCGCCCAGGAGAGGTTGTCCCTTTATTTCCCCGATGGCATGCAGGGCCTCTGCCCTGGTGACCGGGGCCATCCGGAAGACGACATCCTGCAGGGCCTCCGTAAAGATGCCGCCGAGGCCGAACATGACGACGGGGCCGAATTGATGATCCCGGAACAGGCCGGCGACGAATTCCCGGTTGCCCTCGATCCGGGGCTGAACGAGATAACCTTCCAGATCGTCGCCCGCAGTCTTTTGAATCGCCTGGAGAGCTTCCGACAGATCTTTTTCATTGGCGATCTTCGTGTAGACCAGACCCCGTTCCGTTTTATGGGTGAGGCGGAAACCAAGACCCTTGACCACGACGGGGAACCCAAATTTCTTCGCCTGTTCGACCGCTTCCCGGTGTGTCAAAGCGACAGCCTCTGCCACCACGGGGACACCGTAAGCGCTCAGCACCTGTTTCGATTCCGCCTCGGTCAAAGAGGTCCGATGCTCCAGACCGGCTTTTTTGATGATTTCCCCAGCATCCGTCATATCCTGCATCTCCTGTGATCCGTTAAAGGGCTTCAAGCCCGACAGAATCTAGCATACCTGCTTTTCCGGCGCAATATGACATCGGCAGGCGAATATTCAAAACGTCATGCCGGACTCGGAGACGGTGTGGTAATGCCCGATTTGCATTCGAAGTTACTCTGAGTCCTTCGCTGCGCTCAAGGATCAGCTCCGCGAAGAATTGAATCATCACGATCTGTTAAAAGGAAGAGATTCTCCGGCGGACGCCTCAGACGACTTTATGGGAGGGCTTTCCCATCGTCGGCGCTTCTTGGAAGGGCCTGCCCCATTACCGGAGTGATCATAACGGGCAACGCGGGATCACGCTTCAAGGCGGATGATCCGCGGCGTAGCGGGGGGATTGACACATTCGGGCATCATTCCGGGAAAAAGGAGAACCCGGCAATCGGGCCGGGCTTCCATGTTTTCAACGGCGAATAACGATTACCCCCGGATCATCACCAGAAGCATTTTGAATCGCCCGATGGCTTTCAGGGCGTGGGGTTCACCGGCGGGCATGATGATCATTTCCCCTGCTTTCAGATGATGGGGGTTCCCCGAAATCCGGATCTCGGCCTCACCGTCGATGATCTGGACCAGGGCGTCAAAGGGTGCCGTATGTTCGCTCAAACCCTGGCCGGCATCAAAGGCGAAAACGGTCACGGTTCCCGCCGGTTTGCTGATGACTTCGCGGCTGACCACGGAACCTTCCTGATAATCGACCATATCTGTCATGTATTTTACTTCTGTCGTCATGTTTTTATTCCCTTCAGGTTGAAGATTAAAAGTTTGTTCCCGCCGCGCGGCCTGCCGTTTCTATCGCCTGGTGGGCCAGGTCGATAGACCGTCCCAGGGTATTCAGAACCTGATCCGGGTTATGGACACCCATGCTGTTCTCTGCGGCGACAATATCCCAGAACCACTGGGCTTTCCGGATTAGTTCCCGTGACTTATCCAACTCCGCCATATTGACTTTCGGTGCGGCGCCGGCCTTGCCGATCGCCGCGTGGGCTTTCGCCACCCACTCGCCGGCCAGCTTCTGCAACTGCCAGACATGGTTCTGGGTGGTCTTTACCCGTTCCAGAAGCCACTGTTCGCTCTGGTCATGACACGTCCGGCAGGAGGGACCGATATGCTTCAACGGGCTGGTGACCCAGTGAGAGGTGTATTTCTGTCCTTTTTCCCGCATGAAAGGCATGTGGCAGTCGGCGCAGGACACCCCCGCCTTCCCATGGACACCGTTACTCCAGGTCTCGAACTCCGGATGCTGGGCCTTGAGCATCTTGCCCTGGGAGTCGGGATGAACCCAGTCCTGGGCAAACCCGAAGGGCTGACCGGCATAGTAGGCGTACATTTCCTCAGGCTTCATCCCGTTTTGCCAGGGGAAGATCACCTTCTGCGTTTCCGGCTGGAAATAGTACTCCACATGGCACTGTCCGCAGACATAGCTCCGCATCTCCTCCCGGGTCGCCTTCTTGACGTCGATGCCGCGATTGGCCATGGCCTCGACGAAGGCGGGATTGATGACCCGGAGCTTCATGGTCGACGGGTCATGACAGTTCGCGCACGTGATCGGATGCTTCAGCAGCGGCAATAGGTCGAACAGGGGCGTTTTCCCATAATCCCATCCTTTTTCCTTGAAAATGTCGATCAGGTTGGCCGTTTTGCAGGTCATGCAGGAGCCGACGCTTTTGGGCGAGATTCGCTTCGTTTCCTTCAGATCCTCGACGGCATAGGGATGTCCCCGGTCCTCCGAGTAATCCTTGCTGAAGGCCATACCCTTGAAGTTTTCCAGCAGGGCCGGTTCGGCGACGGACTTCTGGACTTTCTCGCTCCCGCCGAAACCCGTCGGGGACGGCGCCATTTCCTTGTTTTTCAGGTAACTCCGATACTCCAGAGGATAGTATTTCCCCCAGACGGCCGGATCATATTCACCGTCCGGAATTTTTGCGAGTTTCATGGCGGAAGGGGGCGGGAAGAGAAAAATACGGGCGGCAACGAATACAACCGCAACGGCCACGATAATCACTCCCATCATGATCCATGTCTTCTTATTCAACGTTGATTCCTCCTTTCGTCAGCCCTTGATCATGTACAAGACCACGGTGGCATTTCAGGCAACTTTCTCCGCCCGATGCCATGCCGGTTTTCTCGACCGTAGAGAAATGGCAGCGCAGGCAGTTTCCGTTGACGATTTTCTTCCCGCCATCGGTCAGCTTGATCGCATCGGGATAGGAACGCAGGGTTTCATAGTACAAATCCCGCATCCCCACGGCGGCTTTATACCCCACCTGATGGACCAGATTGCTGTCCGGGAGGTGACACTCGATGCAGGCGAATTGTTTGTGTTCCGACTGCTGCCATCCGGCATGCACCGTTGCCATGGAATGGCAGGAGGCGCAAAACTGAGGCGTCCCCGCCAGGTGATACCCCCCGGCCGAAACGGCGGCGATCGCCAGACCGATGACGATTCCGACGGCGGCAACACCGGCCGAGCCCTTCAAAAGTTTATTAACCATGGACTCCCCCTGTAAAGGTTAAATACTTCTGGTGTCATCCCTGTCCGATGTGCCCGGACGTTGAAAAGATCTTGAAAAAATCCGGCTTCTAGAATCGGGAAACCTGTCCTGAAGAGAACCGGAAAAAAATGGCGTTTAATATTGGGGAATGGATACCTGACGAATACAAATCGCAGGTTGAATCATAGAGAGAAGGCCGCACGCTGTCAAGGGAATATAAGAGGAGAATCAAGACCTTCAGAGCGATGATCATCATCTGTGAGCTTTTCTTCTCAAGTGATCGAAGGCCAGCAGGGGATGGCGGAAGGTCATACGGGGTCCGGAGAAGCGCATGACCTCACGGATTTGTGCTCTCATATCCGGCTTGTAGCAGTGGACGGTGCAGTCGGAGCAAACGGGTTTGTCCGGACCGAAGGGACATTTCTCGATTCGTTTTACGGCATAATCAGCCAGATCTTTACACCGGTCACAGATCCCTCCGCTGCCATGGTGATTTTTGCAGTAGAGTTCGATCATGAGGCGAACGGTTTTGGTTTCCCGGTCCATGGCATCCATATGAACGATATTGAATGGATTCCGGCCATGGCGCATGCGGTGGAGGGAACAGGACGAACCAGGCCGGAATCCGATATCATGAAGAACAGACCTGTCACGGAGAAGGGAAAGTCCCTTCCCCGTGATCAGCTATATTTAACAACCGGCCATCATGGCCTCGACGTCACCCTTGACATCGCCTATCCCCTTGATCCCGAAATTATCTACCAGAACCTTCGCCACATTGGGTGAGAGAAAGGCCGGCAGGGTCGGCCCGAGACGGATCCCCTTGACACCGAGATAAAGCAGGGCCAGAAGCACCGCGACCG
>CAZIPU010000158.1:0-5571 GCA_964541005.1 uncultured Syntrophales bacterium
AAGGGGAAGCATCAAGGGTCCGGGCAAGGCGCACGCCATATGCAGCATCGCATTGACGGCGATCTCCTCACGCATCATTCCGTATTTTTCCCCCTGTGACGCCGACTCTTTCTCCAGTGCATCCAGGGCATCCAGCATCAGCCTGCCTGCGCGTTCCGGCTGAAGCGTGGCCATGATTCGAAGCGCTTCCTCCCCAAGCGGTTCGAACGGCTCCTGCAGAATCCGGCGGACGGCGGCGTCTATCAAGGTGGGATCAAAGATTCCTCCGGACGGTTGCGGGGCTGTCACCCGTTCCGTCCTTGGTTCGCCGTAAATATCGACGGCGCCGGTAAGACCTCCCACCAGGATGAGGATGTTACGGGGTAGCTTGCCCTGGGGGTATTCGGGTTCAACCAACCGTTTCAATTCATGCTCGTAGAGCCCGGTCAGGAAAGAATGCAATCGCTCCGGCAACGGACGCGCCGCGGTCAAGGCATGATAGGGAGTCCACGGATCACCGTGGAAGATGGGGGGCGTTTCATTGTCTGAAAGCAGATTGTCCCAGACCGTCTCCAATGGCTCCACTTCGCCGAGGCGAGCCAATGCGAGGGCCGCCCAGAAGCGAATCATCGGATTCCCGGATAACAAGGCCCCCGCGAAAGGCCCGCGGCCGACGTGCAGCCGTTCAATCGGAAGGCAGGCAAGCCGCTCGATCGCCTGCTCCGCGTCCATCTTTGAAAGCGAGTCAATCAATCGCTGCAATCCCGCCGCATCGCCGTGTCGTGCCAACTCAACGGCGCAGGTGAATGATGACGGATGGTCGGGATCACGGGCAATCGAGCCCAGGAATTCCCTCACAGACCAAACCGGTATGCGCGCGCAGATGCCGACGGCATGCCCGAAAGCAGGCTCGGATGCCGGCAGTTGCCGAAGGAAGGCGACGGCAATGGCTGCCAGGGCACACCAGGCATCCGGAGATAAAGGCAGATAGGTCAGAGTGTGGATGGCCGCAAGACGATCTTCACGGATCTGATCGTCCCTCGCCGCCTGAAGAAAAGCCTCGATGTCCTCTATCTCAATCATATGATTCCCCATCCGGATGCGGCATCCGTTCGGGCCGGTTTCCGTTCATAGATGGATCATACAGGGGTCAGCTCAGGGGCCAAACCGGCACCGGCCACGACGCCGCAGGCCCGAAATTCAAACCGCCCCTGGTGCGCAGCGCCGCATCGGCCAGAGCATAACCCCAGTTGATCAGGTGCCCCTGATCCTTCTCGTCAAACTCGCACAAACGGGTGGGGATTGATTCCAGCGATGCCGTAACGGCGTTATCGTTTGTAAGGGCTTCATGTGCGTGAAAATCGCCGATTCGGGTGCCTATGCCCCAATATGCGCCCATCTTGCGCCCGGCCTCCAGATCCCCCACAAGCCAACGCTTGCGTAATGCGCGCGTTTGATCGATCAAGATGTCGCGCACACGTCCAAGCTGCAGCAGATCGTCCTCAAATGGACTCTGATCGATTTCGAAGGGTGCCCCCGCATCGCTCACGAGGACGATATCCACGTTATCCACCAACGATTCCAGGCCCATGTTGTCATAGACACCGCCGTCAGCCAGAACGATCCGTTTGCGTAAATTCTTCAGACCGGGGAAATCCCTGTCGGGCTTCTCCCAGGCGTCAGGATCGGTTTCCAGGATAATGGGCGAAAATATTGGGGGGAAGGCACTTGAGGCGGCCACGACATCCGCCAGGGAAACCTCAACCGTGCGGGAAATTCCCAGCACATAATCGGCAACCATGTCCTGGCGAAAGCGAAAACTGCGCCCTGTCTGCATATTGGTTGCATAAAAGATGAATTTCGGCGCATGACCGGTACTTGCATCCGGAATATCTTTAAGCCCGGTGCTGCCGAAAAGATCATGTTCATACCGGTCTGACAGGAACTCCCCCGCCGTCTTAAAAGGAATGAGTTTCCCCTTTATGCCGGCCTCGATGTCGATCGTCTTGCTGCAAAATGACTGAACGCTAAGCGCCACAATTTCGGAAAAGTTGGTCGCTTGGCCGTCCTTGAATTTGAGTTTTGACCAGCCGTGAGCCAGAATACCGGCCAGTATGGAACCTCCCGACACGCTGGTGATCCGGTCCAGCCTTCCCAGAAGGCCGACTTCATTTAAGCGCCACAAACTGCCGAGTCCGAATAATGTGGCACGAAACCCGCCGCCCGACAGGGCAATGCCGATGGATTTGTTATGGATGGTCATGATCCCCTCCTTCGAAGAATCTTATGCGAATAGGATTCGCTTTCCGTATTGGGCCGATATTTTATAAAGTGAATGACATTTGAAGAGGGGAAGAGAAGAGAAACGACAGAGGTAAGACAAATCCCTTGGAATCTTCGCAACGGCGACTTCAGGAAACGCCTTCTCTTGACCCGATTAAACAGAAATCCCCGCACTCTTATTTGAGATACGGGGATTCAATCTCTCCATGGCATCACCCTTATAAAAAGGTTGAATCGGGATGTTAACCTTTTGACGATGCCTGCTTCTCTTTTTCTTTATTCGTGATCCTCAAACATAAAAAAGTCAAGAAGATATTCAATTGTCTTATCTTTTTACCAATGCAGCATCTCTCTCCAATCCGCCTCGTGTGTCCGGTTCAGGTACAAAAGCTGGATGAGCTCGGTCTTTCCGGTTGTCTCGATAACCGCCCTGGTTTCTTTGTAGGCTTGCAGATAGGCCGTCTCCGGATCCTCACAGGAGGAAAGATCATTCCACAACTCGTCCCGATTATACCACCTGGTTATCCGGGGAATCTTTTTGGTGCGTCTTTGCTTGAAAGGAGGATAGACTTCACTGTCGATGAATTGACACAGTCCTTCCTCCAGCCACATGGGCACATCCAGATTTTCTTTGCGCTTCATGGAAAACACGGTCGCCTGTGATATGTTCCGGACAACATGGTGGGTGATTTCATGGGCAAAGAGACCGGACAGAAGGCCTTTATCTGCGTTCTTCGTGCAGGATTGCGGTGAAACAAAGAGAATAATGTGCATTCCGTTCCGACTTCCCGGCGCACAAAAGAAGGTTTCATCGCACGAGAGACACGTCATGTATTGTAAATCAATCAACTCGGGTGCCATCCAAAGATCGAACACCATATCGGCGTGCCGGCCAAACCAGTTCTGAACATATCCATACGCCAGATTGAAAGATTCATGAATCAGGGCAAGAGCGGTCACATCCCGAGCGGCTAGGCGGATGTGAAGATGATCGGACACGACGCAATGCACATTCAGATTGGGAGATTTTTCAAATCGTTCGGAAATACAACGGGTTTTACGCAATTCAAGCCTTTTATTCAGTGAGATTTTATCGATGATCGTCATGTCATTGTCTTCCCGTGGCGTAATCGGATGGCATGATGAAGATGCTGTCGCCCGGTTTACGCCCGACATCTTTACGATAATGCACCGCCTTGACGGAGGCGCCCATGTTCAAGACTACGGCTTCTCCGTCAACCGTGAATCCCATGGCTTCGTAAAATCGTCGTGCCCGCACATTTTCGGCGAAGACCCAGAAGGTCACGGCCGTACAACCAGCCGATGCGAGAAAGGTTTCTCCTTCCCGGTAAAGCAGACGGCCCATTCCTTTTCGCCAGTATTCGGGCGCAAGGTATATGGTACAGATTCCCGTGACCGTTCCCTTGTCTCCATGGTCATGATGACCACCGATAAGCGATATAAATCCGGCAACATGGCCGTTATTTTCCCCAATATAAATATCTTCCGCTCCAAATGAAATGGATTTACGGAAAGATTCGGTTACGCGAACAGGATCCAAACCGTTCGATCTGGCCTCGGGCAGGATATCTTTATAGGCGGTTCGCCAGGAAGCAATGTGCACTTTTGCTATCGCCGGGGCATCATCGGGCATAGCATGTCGAATGTTCAGCATGACGTCTCCTTTTCGCCGGAAATGGAATAGGTAAAGGAATCGAGGACTCTCCAGACATTCGGCGGTCCCGGGCTCACCAGGGCTTTCCATGTCACCGTTACTTCCGTCCCCTCTACCGTGACCAGGACATAACCGTGGTGGTCGCCGTTGTGATATTCTCCCTTCACTCTGTTGCCGTCCTTGTAGACACCTGACCACTTTTTCAAAGGGCCTCCCCCGGTCCCGGCAATGATCTGCCGTATTGGGTTGCCCGCCTGGTCGGGGATCAGGGCGCGATTATAGAAATGGTCATGACCGCAGAAGTAAATCCTCGCCCCGGCCTTTCCGATGCCGTTCCAGAAAAGATCCCTCTCTTCCGGGAAAAAAGCGAGGTTGTCCGGATGCCCTGCTCCGAACGCCGGTTCATGTCCGAAAATAAAGATGTGGGGAAGCCGATTCTCCGCCAGTTGCCGGTCGAGCCAGGCCTGGTTGACCCGGTGCTGGCCGGCGGTGAATTGATCCATCCCCACAATCAATGCATTTCTGTGGCGGAAACGGAAGGTAAGACCCTTTTCATGGACTGGTCCATTTCTCGGGATATAGGATTCGGAAAAGGCATTTTGAAAGACCTTCTTTAGAACAACGGGTGTGTCGGCAGGGGGTTCGAGATGAGAAGGCAGGGGAGGTAAGGCCAGGCGTTCCGGCCCGCTGTCATGGTTCCCGCGAATAGGGTATACCTCTATACCGGATTGATAAACCGCTGCCATGGCTTTCTTCCAGTTTTCATACTGGGTGGCATAACCGGTTCCGCCGTTGCGAAACCAGCCGTTGACGAGGTCTCCCGCCACGAGCACGAAATCGGGCTTTTCCCGGGTGATATCTTCCGCGATCGTCCGCAGGACCGTGTCGTTGATGCAGGACTTATTGAGCATTTCTTTGTTGTCATCCTGGGTATCGCTGATGACGGCGAATTTCCACGGAGATTCGGGAGAATGGACTCCCATTCCCGTGCCGGGGCGGTGGATAATGAGAAGAAATATCAGCGACAACAGGAACGCCGTAACGACCTTCATCCGTTTTCGCCGACCCGTGGCCGTCATCATTTATCCTCCCGTTGAATCGCCGTCTTCCGGAAACAGCATTGATCAGCCGACTGTGTCATGACTTGACCTGTTTGTCCTTTGTCCACCACATCACCGCCCAGCGGCATTGTCTCGAATAGGGCAGCCGCCAGCGTCCCATGACTTTGACAAGATGTTGTCTGAGGTATGCCCGCACTTTATCTTTTTCGAGCTCCGTCATTTCGTGGAACATCCATCCCTGGTCCTCAAATGCCTCTTCGTGGCTTTTCCACTGGTTTCGGTGCCGCTCGGTGATGAAGGCCACATTGGCCATGATGCCCATTTGATAGAGCTTGTTGTAATAGTCGATATAATCCGGTGCATTATTGAACTTTCTGCCTGTTGATTCAAAGAGCAGCTGGTCAAAGGGCCCGGAGCCGACGGGAACCGATATATAGACCGCTTCCCGTGCGGCCCTGTTCAGTTTTAAGACGGCGTCTCTTATCTCATTGCCGATAAGCGACCGTGAGGCAATGGCTACATCATAAACGCCGATTTCAAGATCGTTCCAGTCATCCTCCCATCGACCGTGAA
>CAZIPU010000159.1:0-5532 GCA_964541005.1 uncultured Syntrophales bacterium
GATTGATGAGCGGACCGATGATCGTGAAGAAGATCGTCTTGATGCCCAGCTGGTTTTCGGGCCCGAAGACCTTGAGCATCACCGGATGAAAATTCGGGGCGTAGATGAAACTGATCCCGATGTTTTCGATCAGCCGGGCAGCCTGTTCCGGCATCTGGTCGATATTGACCCCCAGCGCTTCCAGAACGTCGGCACTGCCCGAAGGAGACGAAATGGACCGGCTGCCGTGCTTGGCCACGGGAACACCGGCCGATGCCGTCAGGATCGCATTGGCCGTGCTGACATTGAAGGTCGTCAATCCCCCACCGGTCCCGCAGGTATCCGTGAGTTCCGATGCCACGGAGACCTTCATGGGAATGCAGTTCTTCCGCATGGCCTCCGCAATGTAGGCCACTTCCTTGATGCTTGGACCTTTACTGAGAAGGCCGACCAGGAAACCGGCAATCTGCACGTCGGACAATTGCCCCGCGTGGATGGCATCGATCACCCCGTAAATTTCGCTCCTGTCCAGGTCGAAATTCTCCGTAAGCTTGGAAAGAATCGGCCTGATCGTGTTCTTCCCGTTCTCGACCATCCCGGCGGCTTCCTGCACCGACGGCGGGACCATGAGCGCCGCCGGTGCTCCTTCTTCAAGCTCCCGAAACTTATACGTTTTGAATGCCATCATTGTCCTGGTCGACACAACCCCCTCCATGTTCTGCATTTTCTCCGTGACGATTTCAGACAGGTGTTCATATTCCCGCACTTGAATCTTGGCCATCAGATCGTGTTCCCCCGTAATCGAAAACACTTCCACCACGTCGTCAATGGCCCCCAGTTGCGTAGCGAGCCCCGGAATCATGCCTTTCTGCACCTTAAACAGAACCAATGCCGTAATCATTGTTTTTCTCCTTTTCGTTCATCTGAATGATATTAATGGCTTTTTTCTCATCCAAACAGATTGCCGCCTTATATTTACGCACTTCTTCTTCCAATCGTTCCGCCAGATCGGGACGATTCAGGTTTTCCTCAATGGCCCGTTCGAAGGCGCTGCCGATCACGACACCGTCCACATACGGTGCCAGGGAACCCGCCTCGGCAGGATTGCTGATACCGAAACCGACACAGATGGGAATGTCCGTGTGATTACGCAGGCGGGCCACATGATCCCGGACCGTATTCACATCCAGACCGGCACTGCCGGTCACGCCGGTTTTCGAAACCAGGTAGATGAAGCCGGATGCCTGATCAATAATCTTCTTCATCCTGTCCCCGTCTGTTGTAGGGGCCACGAGGCGTATCAGGGGGAACATGTCATCCCCGCTCCGGCAATCCGTCAGTTCCCCGGATTCCTCGGGCGGAAGATCAACGACCAGAAGCCCATCCGCCCCGGCCGCAACGGCATCCCGGCAAAAGGACGCTACACCGTATGCAAAGATCGGGTTGTAATAACTGAACAGAACGATCGGGATATCGGTTTTTTTCCTGATTTCTGCGGTCATTTCCAATCCTTTGCGCAGGTTCATCCCTTTCGATAAGGCCCGTGCCGAAGCCCGCTGAATAACCGGGCCGTCGGCTGTCGGGTCCGAAAAGGGAATGCCCAATTCCAGGATATCGAGACCGGCGCGGCACATGGCTTTGATAATTTCAAGGGACGCGGAGATTGTTGGATCGCCTGCTGACACAAACCCCACCAGGGCCTTTTCCCCTTTCTGTTTTAACTCGGCAAACCGCTTATCGATTCTGTTCATGGACGAACCGCTCCTTTCTTTTCTTCATACCGGGAAACAATTCCGAGGTCCTTGTCGCCCCGGCCGGAAAGGTTCACCACCATGACGGCGTCCCGGGACATTTCGGGGGCCGCTTTCAGGCAGTAAGCCAATGCATGGGAACTCTCCAGGGCCGGAATGATGCCCTCCGTCCGGCACAGAATATGAAAAGCTTCCATGGCCTCATCGTCGCTCACGGAAACATATCGCGCCCGGCCGGTGTCCTTCAGAAAGGCGTGCTCGGGACCGACTCCCGGATAATCCAACCCGGCCGAAATGGAATGGGCTTCCCGGATCTGTCCGTCCCGATCTTGAAGAACATAGGACTTGGCGCCGTGGAGGACTCCCAGTGAGCCTTCCGCCAGGGTTGCGGCATGTTTTCCCGTGGAAATTCCCTCCCCCGCCGCTTCAACGCCCACCAGTTCGACCGGCGTGTCGAGAAAGGGATAGAAAAGGCCCATCGCGTTGCTTCCTCCGCCCACGCATGCCACCAATACATCCGGCAGACGGCCGAGGCGTTCCTGAATCTGAGATTTCACTTCCTCGCCGATGATCTTCTGAAAGTCCCTGACCATCATGGGATAGGGATGGGGACCCGCCACGGAACCGATCACGTAATGGGTATCCGTTACCACCCCCACCCAATGGCGGATGGCCTCGTTCATGGCGTCCTTCAGGGTTCCGGTTCCGGAGTCGACCGGAATGATTTCCGCGCCCAGAAGCTCCATGCGCTGCACATTGGGGGCCTGCCGCCGGATGTCTTCAATGCCCATGAAAACCATGCATTCCATGCCGAAAAGGGCAGCCGCCGTGGCGGTGGCGACACCATGCTGGCCCGCACCGGTTTCGGCAATGAGTTTCGATTTCCCCATCCGGCGGGCAAGCAGTGCCTGTCCCAGCGTATTGTTGATCTTGTGGGCTCCCGTATGGGCCAGGTCCTCGCGTTTCAGATAAATTTGGGCCCCTCCCTGCATTGCACTCAACCGGCGCGCCGGATAAAGAGGTGTCGGCCGGCCGACATAGTCGCGAAGAAGTTTCCCCAGTTCTTCCCCAAAATCGGGTTCCCGGGAAATCTCACGGTACGCCGCTTCCAGTTGCAACAGGGCCGGCATGAGCGTCTCGGCCACGTAGCGGCCCCCGTGGGGGCCGAAATGGCCGGCCCTGTCCGGCATGTTTTCCCCGTACCCGAACGGTGATATTTCTTTCCTGTTATTCTCCAATTGCATAATGAATTCTCCTTTACATCCACCAGGATCACGTGATCGCCTGAACTTCGACTGCGGCGCTCTGAAAGCGGCCGGTCGCATAAAAAGGGGCCCGGATCTCTCCACGCCCCCTTTGAATAAAACAAAAGGACCGTGGGCAGCGGTTCTGCCAACGGTCCCCTAATTTCCTTTGTTCACTATTGCTCAATCAGTCATGGGTATTCGTGCCGGCAGACCCGTTAATGTGGATCCGCCACCACCAGTTTTGACTTCCTTTCTGATTACAAGAATGATTCAATTTCTTACTCCCACTTTCCTTTGATCAATTTTCTGTTTCTATAAACAGAAACGACATGCTTTTGTCAAGTTATTTTTTAATACGATTGCATCGTACCGTGATCATTGTAATTTTTGTATACCACTGTAAAGGAACCAGCAGGCGAAAACCAGCAGGAAGGAAGCGCATCCTCCGATCAGCCCCCGGTAGAGGGTATTGCTGAGAAAGCGTTTTCCCTTCGATACGCTGTAAGAAATGAAACTATACCAGATCAAGTCGGCCAGAATGTGCCCTGCAAAAAATGCGCTGATCCCGGGAATCCCCAATTTAGCGGAGCTCATGATATAGCCGAGTCCGATCGATGCCCACCAGATTGTCCAATACGGGTTTGCGAGGCTGAAGATGATTCCGGAGAGGATCAGATTCCTCGGTTTTCCGGGCGTTGCGTCGAGATCAAGGTTGAGTTTCGGCAGGCTTCTGAACATGGAAACGGCCATCCAGACCAGGATAGCCCCTCCCGCCAGGGCAATGGAAACAAACACGCCATCCTGCGTCAGAAATGGCGCCAGGCCTAAAAGTAAGGCAATGACCAGACCAAGCTCAAGAATACCGTGACCCAGGATCATCAGCGGTCCCGTAATCGCGCCCCGCCGGGGGCTCTCGCTTACCGTCACGGTCAGGAGCGGACCCGGCATGAGTGCGCCCGACAGGGCGATCAGGAAGGAAGATGAGAATATGGCAATAAGGCTTAGTGTCATTTGAATATATCGCCAAGCGTAAAATATGAACGAGAAATGGCAAATCGGTTACTTACAGGATTCACCTGACAATAAAGCCGGTTTACCATGATCCCCGGTAGTGGAAATCGAATCTGACCCGGACAGGAAGGGCAAGTCTTACCGCCTCTTTTTCGATTCCCTTCTGTTCCCGCGCACTATGGACCACGCCTCTCACGACGATAGCGTTCTTCTCGACATCGACTTCCAAAGTCGGAATCAGGAAATCTGGATTTGTGGCGATTCCCGCCTTGACCCGAGCCGCAACGGCATGCAGGTGAAGAAGGCGTTTCGCCTCTTCCGTATTCAGGTTCTCCTTTGCGATGAGGGCATTTTTGATGACCTCCACAATGGCGTCAATGGACATTTCACTGGTATCGAATCTTAAATCGAAGGCACCCGGATCATTCCAGTCCTCGCCGTAGATACGATTCAGCGCTCCGTGGATCGCCCGGTCGGCTTCTTTGACCACGAGACGCGCCATTTTACCGGTAACGTCCTCATTCCTCATCACTTCCTGAATCCGGTATTCGACCGGCGCCGTAATGCGAACCCTCAGGGCGTGAGGAATATCCTTCAACAGAGCACTGGCCCCCCGGGCCATGATCACTTTATTGTCCTGTTCTGCGTAATTCATGATGATGCTCTGTGCGAGGGTCATGAATCCCATGAAAGACCAGTCATGACGTTCCCATATGTTCGGATATTCGTCGCCGTATTCCGAACTGAATCGTTCCCACACGCCGCCTGTCCTTTTGGCTTCATCCAGAATCTTTCTTAAAGGAATATATTCATATCCCAGCAAACGTGCAATGGAACGGCCTATTTCATTTCCGCCGCTGCCGTATGACTTGGTTATCGCCAAAACTGCCATGTATCCCCCAAATATTGGATCGGTTGGATTGCATGAAAATATGTCTGCTTATCACTTGTTAAGTGATTTCTTATTAAGAAAGCACTTAACAAGTCAAGCTTCTTCATGATCTCTGTTCTTCATCCCTGTTTCCCAACGATTTCCCCTGGAAGTCCTCCTCCGGTCGCGGGGCTGCATTACCACGACTTCCGATGGTGGAAATCGAAGGTCATTGGAACATTGGATGCCAGCCTGGCCGCCTCCTTTTCAATTTCATCTTGTTCCTCGATGCTATGAACCAATCCCCTCAGAACCACGGTGTTTTTCTCGACCTCGACTTCCAAAGTCGGCATCAGGAACTTGGGATGCGTAGCGATTCCCGCCTTGACCCGGGCCGCCACGGCATGCAGGTGAAGCAGGCGCCTCGACTCTTCCGTATTCACTTTCTCCTTTGCGATGAGGGCGTTTTTGATGGCCTCTGAGACAGCGGCAATGGACTTTTCACTGGTGTCGAACTTCAACTCGAAGGCGTCCGGATCATTCCAGTCCTCACCGTAGATACGGCTCATCGTGCCGTGGATCGCCCGATCAGCCTCTTTTACAATGAGGCGTGCCGTTTCGAGGGGAATATCCTCTTTCTTCATGACCTCCTGAATCCGGTACTCGGCGGGTG
>CAZIPU010000160.1:0-2739 GCA_964541005.1 uncultured Syntrophales bacterium
TGGATATATTGCTTTTCCTGAAGTACAGGGTACCGGTCTGCACCGACAGAAAGGAAAGAATTTTCTGCGATTCACGCTCGAAGGGGCTGATTGAATATGAGGCAGGGAAGCTGTCATCGAACCGGCAAGTTCTTCACGTGACAGCCGCTGCATAAGCCTCTACATACACCCACATTCTCCCGCCGCAGACATCGCCGTTACGGGTGCCGAGGTCATCCGTCAAATCGGCTTCCACAATCTCGCCTTTTCCCTCTTTCAGCAGACAGCGAAAAGCCGCGCTTCGTACCAGGTTTTCCCCACAACCGCCACCTATCGAACCGTACGTGGTGCCGTCGGCAAAAATGAGCATTTTGGCCCCGACCTGCCTGGGGGTCGATCCCTGAGTTTCGATAATGGTCGCAAGGCAAACCGGAAGACCCTGATCAGTCCATTCAACTAATTTCTCGTATATTTCCCGGTCCGTCATGTCTCAATCTCGATTTCCGTGCGAAGTCCACGTGTCCGTTCGGCCCCTTTTTTCCTGACACAGACGATTTCGGCAAGAATAGAGGTGGCGATTTCCTCGGGGGATTCCGCACCGATGGGAAGGCCGATGGGAGTGAAAAGATCCTTTAATTTTCTTTTCCCGATGCCCTGCTGAAGAAGCATGTCCACGACGAACCGGACTCTTCGCCTGCTTCCGATGAGACCGATGTAGGCTGCATCGTTTTTCTTCTTTAGAATCTCATAGAGACATTCCGCATCGTGTTCATGCCCTCTGGTGATAACCACAACATAGGTGGAGGAATTGATGGGAATATTTTTGAGGGTAGGCACAAAATCTTCCGCAATAACTTCACAGCCGGGAAATCTTGACGGGTGAGCAAAGTCCGGACGATCATCGATGACAATGACATGAAAACCCAGTTCCGTGGCGAATTTAGCCAGAGGAACGGCGATATGGCCGGCGCCGCAGATGATGATCATCACATCCGACGTCAACACATCGAAAAAAATCCGAATTCCATCGGGAAAATTGAGAAGCTTCTTTCTCTTGTCTTTAAGCGCCTTGGATGCCTCCAACCGTACGGTCTCCCCAATGATGCTCTCCGACAATTTTCCGTCCATTTTTCCGTTGGAGTAGATGATGGTTTTCGATCCCTGAGGAATTTCGGGCACGGCAGAGTCAACAACCGTTGCCAGACAAAAACGCCCATCCCGGGCAAGCAATTTACCGATTTTTCTCTCAATTTCCAAAATATGCTCCTTAAATCTTCTTTAACGCTAAGCACTGAACCCTGGCAAAAGCATTGCATTCATTCTTAAAAGCTTCAGGCATCCACCAGCACGGGTGATCACGTTCAGGCCACCGTAATCCTGATCCAAGCGGAACAGATACGACAAAGGCATGTCGAGGAGATTGCAGAGAATGACCCGATTCACCCCGGCATGCCCGACAATAAGGATATTCCCCCGCGAAGCCTTGATGAGTTTCAAATACTGCGGAATGACACGCACGATCAGGTCATTGAAACTTTCTCCTCCTGGAGGACGATAGTTGGCCGGATCAATCCCCCTCATCCGGTATTCTTCGGGAAATCGCCGGGAAACTTCTTCCACGGGCAGTCCGTCCCACTGTCCCAGGTTTATTTCTCTCAACGCTGCAAGCGGGCAGAGCAAATCCTCTCTCCCTGTGGAAACAATCCTGGCTGTTTCATAAGACCGCTTGAGATCACTGCAATAGATCCGCTGAAAGGAAATATCCTTCAATTCCCTGGATAAGCATAACGCCTGTTCCATTCCTGTCTTATTGAGCGGCAGGTCTATTTGCCCGATATAACGTTTTACCGAATCCTGGCGGCAATCGGTATGCCGGAGAAGGTATAAAGTCGTCTCAGACGGATCGGACGGACTGGTTCGTATCACATTCATCGATTGTCAGAATATCTTCAATGGAGCAGCCCAATATGGATTCCATGCGTTGCTGAATCATCAGGGCGTTATGCAGGCGGCGGGCGACATTTACACTGATTTCCGGGTTATCGGCATAGAATTCCACCGCCGTTCGAAACCGCTCCTGAATGGAAACCCTTTGCTCACCCCGAACCAGTTTGTCCGCCAGATAGAGCACCTCCCTTTCCCGAATCGGTTTCCCTTCTTTGAATATAATATCCGTATGGGCGGCAACAACATCCGAAACTGCCTGATAGCCCCAGTTCCGGATCATCTCCGCTCCTTTTTCGGCATGATTTTCTGATTGACCTTTGGCGATATCATGCAGAAGCCCGGCCGCTTTTAACAGCCGGAGATTCTGCCTGCATCCCGCCATGTTCAGTGCCTTTCCCAATCTGACAGCCATGTCGGCCACCGCCTGTCCATGACGTAATATTTTATCCCCGGCCTCCACGATAATGAGCAGGGCCTGGCATTCAGCTTTCGTTGGAATATCAAGATATTCCGCTTTCTTTCCCATAATCCAATAATCCTCGTACTGATCCATATCCAGAAGGATTCCTTCATCCGGCACATCCACGTCACAGGCACATCGCTCCCAGCTGGAAAGCACGGCCTGAAGCCCTCCGTCCCCCTGCCAATGGACAATATCATCGACAAGACGGCGTGATATGAGGGGGGGATGCCCCCTCTCTTTCAAAAAACAGGGATAAATAATCTCTCCGCGACTCTGAAGAAATGAACTCACCAGGGCATGAATGGTAGACGGCCTGATCAGGGGAATATCAACGGGGAGGATAAAGAAAG
>CAZIPU010000160.1:2839-5502 GCA_964541005.1 uncultured Syntrophales bacterium
ATAAAGAAAGCTTCGTCATTATCCTCTATGGTTTGAACCGCGGCCTGGATCGAGGAAAACATGCCCTGCCGGTAGAAGGGATTTTCAATGGTACGGACACCGCACCGCACCAGAATCGGCTCCAGTTCCGAAGCACGATACCCCACCACGACGCGGATATCTTTTATCTCCGCATCCCTGAAAAGCCTTATGGTTCGCTCCAATACCGTCTCTTTGCCTAAGGGCAACAAAGGCTTAAAGGCACCCATCCGCGAAGAAAAGCCCGCAGCGAGTACGAAGGCAACCAGATTATCGCTCATTCTTCTTGAAATATCGGCGGCTTTCAGTAACCACCATCAGCCGTTTCAAGCTTTCAGGATATTCCCAAAAGGATCTGCATCTTCACCATGACCCTTCATTTTCACGGGATTCCTGACTGCAAAGGGAATTGACCGGTGAGGCGGCTCAAAGAGGCCTCACCGGCCATCAAACTTAATAAGAAAGACCTTTTTCCTTGAGTACCTTCAGGATTTTTTCCGGCGTAATCGGCGCTTCCAGGAACTGAATCCCCAAAGCGTTGTAAATGGCATTCGCCGTCGCCCCGATCGGATTGATGATCCCTTCTTCACCGCAGCTTTTGGCACCGTAAGGTCCAATCGGATCCGGCTGTTCCACCAGGATGATCTTCATCGGAGGCAGGTCCGAAGGCCCCAGCATTTTATAATCCGTAAAACTGCTGTTGAGGCAAAGGCCATTCTTGTCGTAATAAGTCTCCTCTGTAAGCACATTACCCAATCCATGCTGTGCACCGCCTTCCAGCTGACCTTCGACGTTGCTGGGATTGATGGCCCGTCCGATGTCATAGGCGTTTACAAACTCCAGAAGCTTCACTTCTCCGGTTTCCGTATCGACTTCCACCTCGACAAAGATCGCCGAAAAAGGAGGCGAGTTGTGCGGTGGGAAGAAGCTCTCGTAACCCTGGATCTGGCCGGGAGTACCGATGGTCTTGCCCGTGGCCGGATCGACAAAGTTGTAAACACCTAAAGACGTTATCGTTTTAACATCGATGGCCCTCGCAGGGCTTCCCTTGACGAAGATCTTCTTGTCTTTCATCTCAAGATCTTCAACATTGCTTTCCAGGGCTATCGCCGCCCTTTCGAAAAACTGTTTTGTTACCTTCTCACACGCAGCCTTTACGGCCAGCCCCCCCACATATAAGGTCCTGCTGGCATGGGCGCCGATGTCGAATCCCGCGGCATCGGAGTTACCCACCAGCATGTGGACGTCATCCATGGGAAATCCCAGGGTCTCCGCAGCGATTTGCTTCAGGGCGGTGTGTGCACCCGTACCCAGATCCGAACAGTTGCAAATCACTTCGGCGGTCGCATCTTCATTGACTTTAACCGTCACGGTGGTGTGTTCCAGCAGCATCGGCATGGCACCGCTGCAATGGTTCATGAGGGAGACACCAACACCACGTCGTTTTTTCCCCTTCTGGCCGGCATACTTCGCCCGTTTCTCTTTCCAGCCGATGGCCTCGGCACCTCGGGTCAAACATTCGTCAAGGGCGCATGAAGGATACTTGAACCCGATACACCAGCCGTCATCGCCAACATTTTTGTGCCATTTCATCCGCCATTCCACCGGATCGATGCCCAACTGATTACAGGCCCGGTCGATCAACTGTTCCAAAGGAAAGTTGGTCTGCGGATTCCCATAACCCCGATAGGCGCCGCAGGGCACCTGGTTCGTAAAGTAGGCTTCTCCCTTGTAATTACAGGCGCCGAATTTATACATGCCGCTCAACCATGCTCCGGTGGTGAAAGGCACCCCGGAAGCCTGGGTGTAGTAACCACCTGTATAGGCTTCAAATTTAGCCTGGAGAGCAACAGGCGTCCCGTCTTTTTTTAATCCTATTTTCATCCAGTACAGACCGGGATGACGGCTTTCCGAAGCAATCCAGTCTTCCTCGCGGAGCTGCTGCGTCTTGACATGATGTCCCGGTACGGCCATGGCCATGGCACAGGCCTGGGGCTCATTGATCATTCCCAACCTGACGCCAAATCCACCCCCGACCGGGGTCTGATTGATCTTCACCCGACTCATGGGCAAATCGAAAAGCCTGGCCAGTTTCGGATGGACGCACTTGGGCATCTGGGTCGAGGTCCAGCAGTTCAATCTTCCCTGTCTGTCGTAAAGGGCCACATAGGCGTGGGGTTCCATCTGGCACTGCTTCTGTTTCGGCACATAAAAGGTATCTTCCACGATCAGATCGGCATTCTTCATCTCCGCTTCCGCATCGCCCCAACCGTAGATATTATTCGGAAACATTCCCGCAGGCAGCTCAAAAGCCCTGTTGCCCGCCTTCAAGGGCGTGAATTGAACGGCATCAGGTTTTCTCGACTCTTCCGCCGTCAGGTACACCGGCAGGGGCTCATATTCGACGATGACTTTCTCCGCCGCACGTTCCGCCGCCTCTTCCGTCTTGGCGAGAATACCGCAAATGGCGTCACCCTGGTGCTTGACATGATCGGTAAAAATCGGCTGATCTTCAATATCACCCAGCATCTGGCCCACCGGCTCGGGAACCATAATATCCAGAACGCCGGAATTATAAGTTTTCTGGGTCACATCCTTCGGACCAAACACTTTCACTACGCCGGGAACCTTCGCGGCTTCCGACA
>CAZIPU010000161.1:0-3229 GCA_964541005.1 uncultured Syntrophales bacterium
CCCTCAGGATGTCGAGCAACCGGACGGACGGGACCAGATCCTTACCGTAGAGGCCCATATGAATTCCTGTCAGAACGATCTCCCGGTAACCGGATCGTCCGAGAGACCGGATCTCCTCCAGAGCATCCTGCAAAGGAAGGCTCCGGCTCGTTCCCCGGGCCCGGGGAACGATGCAGTAGCTGCAGGAGGCATCGCACCCGTCCTGGATCTTGAGAAAGGCCCTCGTATGACCCGGAAATGCCGGGGCGGTATGGAAGTCCATCTCTTTAACCTGCCCGATGTCGCCAACCTGGATCTCATGGCGGCTGCCGGCCAGGGCATCGATCCGTTCCGGCAGGGTCATTTTTTCGGCGCTTCCCGCGACGAGGGTGACTTCCGGCATCGTTTCGAGCTCCTGCGGCGCCACCTGGGCGTAGCAGCCCGTCACGGCGATGATTGCACGGGGATTTCTCCGGGCGGCCCGGCGGATCAGCTGGCGGGACTGGTAATCGCTTCTGCCCGTTACGGTGCAGGTGTTGATTACATACACATCCGCTTCTGCAGTAAAGGAAACGACCTCGTAACCCCGCTTCTCGAATTTCCCGGCCAGGGCCGACGATTCATACTGGTTGACCTTGCAGCCGAGGGTCGCAATGGCCACTCTTTTACGTTCATCACAGGCATTCATTCTGTTTTCATCACAACGAGACTAACTATGGAAATTCCATATGGGAACAATCTCTTCGGGGGTAAAGAACGGAGACAATTCCGATCTTTGTGGTCAACGTCTGTTTTTGAGGAAAATCACGTTCAACCAAACTACGATGAACGATATGATTTTAATCTCATTTGTTCCGGTAACTATTTCATAGAGCCGCCTTTTGTCAAGGCGAAAGGATTTCTGGATTTTCACCCCGCTTTTCTGTAAATTGGCGGCGAGAACGGATCATCACGGCCGGTTTATTCATTAAATTGACCATCACCCTTTCGGAGGAGGTTTTTGCCATGGACGAAACCATCAAGTATGTCATGAATCACCAGTTCACCGTGCTGATCGCGGTTTTGTGCGCCTTTCTGATCACCTGGTTCATTTTCAAGAAACTTTTCAAGCTCGCCTTTTTCATGTTTCTCATCTTTCTGGGCATTTGCGGATACTTCTATCTAAAGAACCCGGACACGGCGAGGGAAAATATCGGCAAGACCCTGGAAACCGCCAAGACAAAAACCTTCGAGACGCTGGAAAAAGGGAAAGCCACCTATGACAAGGGCAAGGAGTATGTCGAAAAAGGCAAAAAGATGAAAGAGGATGTAGACAAACTATTGAACACGGACAAGGAAACAACCCAGAAACCTTAGCAGGAACGCGCAGCCGCTTTTGATTCGTCAGAAGAGGTTGATTTCCATGGCTCGCGGGGCGCAGGCCGTCACGCAGAGCTCACAGCCGTTGCACCGTTCGGGATCGAATTGGACCTTCCAGGTCTCCCGGTCAAAATGCAGGGCGCCTGTCGGGCAGAAGGCGGTGCAGGCCCCGCAGTGGACACACCGATCCGGATTCTGGCTGACGCTTTTTGACAGGGGCTCCACCTTGAGGCCCTTCTCTTTAAGAAAGCGGACCCCCCCATCGAAATTTTCCCTGGTTCCGGTCAGTTCCAGAACAATGACCCCTTCACGGCGGGGGAAAATACGTGCTTTTAAAATATTGAAAACGAGGTCATACTTCTTGACCAGTTCATAGATAATCGGCTGCTCGATGATATCGGCGCTATAGCGGATAATGATCTTTTTCGAATACATGATCTGAAACCCGTTTTCCCCCCTGCTGAGGCTGTATTCCCCGTTTCTGAAACGCCGGACGAAGAATCGCGTCTTTCAACACGTGATGCTGGAGCCATCTCGGGAAACGATACTTCATTATTCTTAACGATGACCAATCCCGACTCCGGTTCCCGGAAATTCATACATTATTAAACTTAAGGGCGTTACGTTACGGAAAGCCTTCTTCCTTGTCAAGATATTTATCAGGCGACAACTACGGCAGGCGATATCTGCCAAGCAGGAGATATTACCGGTCCGGCATGACAGCCGGACCGACTTTTTCCGAGGCCGTCATATTTCGTTATCATGGGTTAAATGCGTTGCACCCATATACCATAACCGGGAAACCTCATCAGCAGCAGATCTTAGGAAGTAAATATTCACAGGGGTTATTGACATGTTGATCAAATGCGATTATGTATACTCCATTTTTAGGTATCAGGGGGGTTGATTTCGATCTGACAACCAACACTTAAAACAAATTGACGAAGATGAAACCGTAAAAAACCGCAAATCGATTGCATTGTCATTCTGAACGACGTGCAGGTCTTGCAATCCGGGCTTCCTCGTAACCTACGTTTTTCAGAGCAACGAAAACGGACTTTCTTAACAGGCCGTCAGCTTTGATCGGACCTTTTTATTCGCCTGATGTTGTCCCCCGGCAATGGCCGGCATGTTTCATGCTTCATGGTTTAAATTATGAGCACTACGCTCGCTAATTCGATGAAGCGTTTTTTCTTCAAATGCGGCAGAAGCGCCGGAATGTTTTTTGGTATTTACACGACCGGCAAGCATGACGAATTCAAAAGGCTTAAGGAACGGAATGACAAGTGGATCTTTCCATCATCATTGTTAACCATAATACGAAAGCCCTGACGCAATCTGCCGTCGCTTCGCTGTTCCGGCACACGGCGGGGATCGACTGGGAAATCATCCTTGTCGACAATTCCGATCAAAAACGGGAACGTATCGATTCGCCTCCCGAAAAATCGATCAAGCTGATCCAGGTTGAAAACAAGGGCTTTTCGCATGGTTGCAATACCGGCGCCCGTCTTGCCTCCGGCAGGAATTTGTTGTTTCTCAATTCGGATACACTCATTTCCTCCAATCTGCTGCCGGAATGTATCCGCTACATGGATGAACACAGGGAAGTGGGTGTGCTGGGTATCAAGATCCTCCTTCCGGATGGACGTCTGGACCATGGATGCAAAAGAGGATTCCCCTCACCTGCCAGGGCATTTTATTATCTTGCCGGCTTTGACCAGCGTTATCCCAAAAATCCAAAATATTGCGGTTACCGCCTCCTTCACCTCGATCCCGACGAAATCCACAGCATCGACGCCGTCTCCGGCGCCTTTCTCATGACCCCGAAGGCCGTCTTCGAAGAAGTGGGGGGATTCGATGAAACCTTTTTCATGTATGGCGAGGATCTCGA
>CAZIPU010000161.1:3329-5433 GCA_964541005.1 uncultured Syntrophales bacterium
GGCTCCGGTAGCAGGCTGTATCCGCTGACAATGGTAACGAGCAAGCAGCTGTTGCCGATTTATGACAAGCCCATGATTTACTATTCCCTGTCGATTCTTATGCTGGCCGGAATCCGGGAAATTCTGCTGATTTCGACACCGCAGGATTTGCCTAACTTTAGATCCCTGCTGGGAGACGGCAGCCGGTTCGGCATTTCCCTCTCCTATGCCGAGCAGCCCTCTCCCGATGGCCTCGCACAGGCCTTCCTCATCGGCGAAGCTTTCATAGGCGGGGAACCATGTGCCATGATCCTGGGTGACAACATTTTCAGCGGAAACGGTTTGCGCAATTTATTAAAAAAGGCGAAAGATAATGCCGGACGGGCCACCGTGTTTGGTTATTATGTAGACGATCCGCAGCGCTTCGGAGTCGTTGAATTTGACATGGACAGCAAGGTTGTTTCCATTGAGGAAAAACCCCAATGCCCCAAATCCAACTATGCCGTAACCGGGCTTTATTTTTATGATGCAAAGGTTTGCGAATACGCCAAATCCTTAAAGCCCAGTGCAAGAGGCGAACTTGAAATCACGGATTTGAACCGGATTTATCTTGAAAATGGAATGCTTGATGTCATCACGCTGGGAAGGGGTTTTGCCTGGCTGGATACCGGCACGGTCGACTCCATGACGGAAGCGGCTGAATATGTTCGCGTGGTCCAGAAGCGGCAGGGACTCATCATCGCGGCGCTGGAGGAAATCGCCTTCATGCAGAACTGGATCAGCCGGGAATCGCTTCTTACGGCAGCCCAAACATACGGGAAATCACCCTATGGGCAATATCTGCTGCAGATCGCAACCCGGAAAGGATGTTAAGCTGTGCGGGTATTGGTAACGGGGGCGGCCGGTCAACTGGGGTCCGATGTCGCAAAAAAGTTGCGGCAAATCGGGATGGAGACGATCGGCGCCGACCTGAAGGAATTCGATATTCTTGACGGCAAGGCTACCCGCAACTTTGTCAATGATTGCAAGCCGGACATGGTCGTGCACTGCGCCGCCTACACGAAGGTGGATCAGGCGGAAGCGGAAGCGGATCTTTGTCAACGCATCAATGCCGGGGGCACGGAGAATATCGCGCTGGCCTGCCGGGAATGCGGAAGTGGACTGTGTTACCTGAGCACGGACTATGTCTTTGATGGAACAGCGGAAAGGCCTTATGAAACAGGCGATGTCCCGAATCCGATTTCCGTTTACGGCAAATCGAAATACAAGGGGGAACAGTTGGCGGCATCCCTGGTGCCGAACCATTATATCCTGCGTACTTCCTGGGTATTCGGGGAGAACGGGAATAATTTCGTCAAGACCATGCTGAACCTGGGACGGCACCACCAAAACCTGAGGGTCGTCTCCGATCAGATCGGCTCACCGACCTATACGGTGGACTTGGCCGATTTGATTGCAAGTTTGATCCGGACGGAAAAATTCGGCATTTATCACGGCACGAACTCCGGCTATTGCAGCTGGGCGGATTTCGCCGCAGAAATCTTCAGGCAGATGAACTGGGATGTCACCGTCGAAAGAATTCCATCTTCCGCCTATCCGACGAAGGCCGAAAGGCCCAAGAATTCAAGACTATCGAAGCAGTGCCTCATCAACTCAGGGCTTTCGCTGCTGCCGGACTGGCAGGATGGCCTGGCACGCTTTCTAAAGGAGATCAAGGCCATATGAAAACTTACCTGGTCACGGGAGGAGCCGGATTCATCGGATCGAACTACATTCTGCAGTTGCTTTCCTCTCAGGAACCCATGCACGTCATCAACCTCGATGCCCTGACCTACGCGGGCAACCTGGAAAATCTTCAATCCGTTGAAAACGACCCGCGCTACGAATTTCTTCATGGCAATATCTGTGATGAACCTTTGCTCAAGCGCATTTTTTCCGCTCACGTCATCGACTACGTCGTCAATTTCGCGGCGGAAAGCCACGTGGACCGAAGCATCGAAGATCCGGAAGTATTCCTGAACACCAACGTATACGGAACGTTTCAGCTTCTGAACGCGGCAAAGCGATCCTGGGAAACGAACGGCGGCGGTTTCCGTCCGGGCGTGAAATTCCTCCAGATTTCCAC
>CAZIPU010000162.1:0-5358 GCA_964541005.1 uncultured Syntrophales bacterium
ATCTATCCGAACTTTGTCCAGAAATTCAAGGTATTGCCGAACGAAATTACACTGGAAAAGCCGTTTCTGGAAAACAACATCCGCTACACGCGCCTGGCCTATCGGCTGGATGATATCGAGGACCGCGAATTTCCCGTTGATGCCAATCTGACCCGGGAAGACCTCAGGAAAAACGACCTGACGGTCAAGAATATCCGCCTGTGGGATCACGGGCCGCTTTTGCAGACCTACGGCCAGCTCCAGGAAATCCGAACCTATTACAAATTCATAGACGTGGATAACGATCGCTACATGATCAATAACGAGTACCGGCAGGTTATGCTGTCGCCCCGGGAGTTGTCATACGGCGCGTTGCCGTCGCGCACCTGGGTCAACGAGCATCTGACCTACACCCACGGTTATGGTGTTGTGCTGGGACCGGTCAACCGTGTCAACCGGGAGGGGCTTCCTGAATTTTTCATCAAGGACATTCCCCCCGTTGCCACAACGTCCGTGCAAACCGCAAGACCGGAGATTTACTACGGCGAACAGTCGAACGAGTATGTTTTCGTCAAGGCCAAAAGGCCCGAGTTCGATTATCCCGTGGGAGAAAAAAATGTCTATTCCCGGTATAACGGGAAAGGCGGCGTACCCCTGTCCTTTTTCCGGAAGGTGTTGTACGCCATCCGCTTCGGCTCCATTACGATTCTTCTGTCCGACGACATCACCTCCGAAAGCCGGGTCATGTATCATCGCCGTATCAAGGAACGGGTGGCGAAAATCGTGCCCTTCATCCATCTTGATTCCGATCCTTATCTCGTTATTTCTAAGGAACGGCGATTGCTGTGGGTGCTCGACGGCTATACCGTTACCAACAAGTACCCTTATTCGGAACCCGTCGAGGAGATGGGCAATTATGTCAGAAATTCGCTGAAAGCGGTTGTCGACGCTTACGATGGGTCGGTTACGCTCTACATCAGCGACGAAAAAGATCCGATCATCCGGACTTACGCTGCAATCTTTCCGGGCGTATTCAAAAACATGAACGCCATGTCGGACGACCTCCAATCTCACATGCGCTATCCCCAGGGGATGTTGAAAATACAGGCCCTGATGTACCGTTCTTACCATATGCAGGACCCCCAGGTTTTTTACAACAAGGAGGACCTCTGGTCCATACCGGGGAAAATGGATGGAAACGGCGAACAGGAAATGGAACCGTACTATACCATTATGAGGCTTCCCGAAGAAACCAGGGAAGAATTTATTCTTCTTCTGCCTTTCACACCAAGCAACAAGAACAACATGTCTGCCTGGATGGCCGCCCGGTGCGACGCCCCCCACTACGGGAAGCTGATTGTCTACAATTTCCCGAAGCAAAGTCTGGTTTACGGTCCCCAGCAAATAGAAGCCCGAATCAATCAGGATACGGAAATATCGAAACAACTGTCGCTATGGAATCAGGGAGGATCTCAGGTTATCCGGGGGAGTCTCCTGGCGATCCCGATCGAGAAATCCATTCTGTATGTGGAACCCCTTTATCTTGCCGCGCAAAAAGGACAATTGCCTGAGTTGAAGCGGGTCATTACCGCTTTCGGTAACGCCATTGCCATGGAGGAAAATCTGGAACTCTCCCTGCAACGGATATTCGGCGGGCAAATCCCGAAGGAATCGACCCTGGAATCGGAAGCCGTTCCGGCGGCCGCGATGAAGACGGATCGGGAGACCGCCCTGGAGGCGCTTCGTCATTACCGGAAGGCCCAGGAGATGCTGCAACAGAACAACTGGAGCGGCTATGGTGAAGAGCTGCGGAAAATGGACGACCTGCTCAGATCGCTGGAGAAATAATACGGTTCAAAAGAGGTGATCAGGATTTTCCGAACAGGTCCTGCAGGATACGGGAAACCTGGCTCAGGGAAAAGGGTTTCTGCAAAAAGCAAGCACCGTTCTTCGAAAAACCGTTGTGAGCCATAATTTGGTCGGGGTATCCGGACATGTAGATGACCTTCATGGCGGGAGAGAGTTCGTGAACGCGTGCAAAGAGTTCATGCCCGCTCATCTCGGGCATGATCACATCGGTCAGCATGACATCGATGGCCGAGCGGTGTTCGGTGCATAGCCGGATGGCGTCCCCGACATCATGTGCTTCCAGCACACGGTGCCCCAACTCATCCAGAAACCGGCAGGACAACCGCCGGATCGCCGGGTCGTCTTCCACCACGAGAACCAGAAGGGATTGCCGGGGGGCCTCTTCCTTCCGAACAAGGGAAGGTTGTGCGTCCGCCTCCTGTGCAACGGTTGCCGGGAAGTATATTTGAAAGGTCGTGCCCTTTCCAACGGCGCTGGTGACGTCGATGTAACCCCGGTGCTGGGCGACGATGCCATAAACCGTGGAAAGTCCCAGCCCCGTTCCTTTACCCTTTTCCTTGGTCGTGAAAAAGGGCTCGAAAATCCGGGTCCTGACCTCTTCGGACATCCCTTCTCCCGTATCGGTTACCGACAGGAGCGCATATTCTCCAGGTTTTACATCGGGATGTATTTTTGCGTATTCTTCCGAGAGAAAAACCTTGTCTGTTGCAAAAGTCAGGACACCGCCGGAAGGCATGCTGTCGCGGGCATTGACCGACAGATTCAGGAGGATCTGTTCGAGTTGTGAAACGTCCCCTTGGATCCGGGGCAGAGCGGGTGACAGGCGGGTGTGGATGCGGATGTCCTCGCCGATTAATCTTTGCAGCAACGTTTCAAAATCTTGGACGACCCGGTTCAAATGAACGCTTTTGAAGTCAAGGATCTGGCTGCTGCTGAAGGCGAGCAACTGGCGGATCAGGGATTTCGCGCGCTCCCCGGCCTTCTGAATTTCGAGGAGGGATTCACGATGGGGGGCGCCGGGAGGCGTCATGAATTCGAGGGCCATTTCCGCGTAGCCTAAAATGATTGCCAGCAGGTTGTTGAAATCGTGGGCGACGCCCCCGGCGAGGCGCCCGATGGATTCCATCTTCTGGGCCTGCAGGAACTGTTCCTGGAGCGTGCGACGTTGTTCCTCGGCCTGTTTGGACGCCGTCAGGTCTCTGATGGTGGCGACGATGACGGGTTCCCCGGACAGATCCATGCGGCACAGGTATATTTCAACGGGAAACGTAACGCCGTCGCGGGGTCTGTGGGCATCCCATTCAAGAAGGATGTTTTTCCCCTCCAGGACTTTTGTCCAGATTGCATAAAGGGAGTCCGGCGAATTCAACGGAGAAAAAAGATCGTGAATGCTCGATAGTCTGCCTATTTCATCTTGTGACAAGCCGTACAGGCTCAAGGTGCGGTCGTTGGCATCGATGATGCGGCCGTTCCCGTCATGAACGATGATTGCGTCGTGAACATGATCAAATACATGGCGGAGCGTATTCTCCGAAATGGCCAGAGCCTCGCGGATATCCATGCTGTGCTGGTACATGACGAAAAAGGTCAGGATCAGGAGGGAGAGCATCACCGTAATGACGATGGCAATCAAGC
The DNA here is from genome assembly GCA_964541005.1 of uncultured Syntrophales bacterium. Lineage (GTDB taxonomy): Bacteria > Desulfobacterota > Syntrophia > Syntrophales > JAAYKM01 > JAAYKM01. The sequence goes on from CAZIPU010000162.1 coordinate 3,484, forward strand.
GGGATTGCCGGACTTCCTGGCGCCAGAAAACCGCATCGAAATCAAACACCAGATAGATGATCCTGCCGCCTGCTGTCATAAGCGGAGAGACCCCTGTAATCCAGGAGCCCCAGCGGTCATCAAGGGGTCCGATGATACCCTGCTTGCCGCTTGCGAGAAGGCGGATATACTCCTCGGAAGCCTCTTGGTAGTACTGACCGGGTGGAGAATAATCGGGCGATTCGGGAGGCTCGGAATCGGCCAGCACGTAGGTCCGGTGATCCTGATAGCCCATCAGGCAGACGAATCGGCTGTCCGGGGCCGCCTTCTGAAGACGGGCCAGTTTCTCTTTAAGAGAGTGATAATCGGGAGAGGCCAGATCGGAGTCATTCCATTTAAGACTCCTGACAGCGGACGGCTCCAGAGCGGCCGCAGCGACCTGAACCCGTCGCAAAAGGCTTTCCTGGAGGATCCCCTCTTTCTGGCGTCCATTATAATCGGTCAGCATCCATCCGGTAATCACCGTGAAAATCAGCATGACCGCAATTATTTTCCCGTAATATTTTTCCTGGTACAAATAAAATTGAGAGGATTCTTTGCGGCGGGAGAGATAGAAAGTCCAGATTGAAATGCTGACAATCACCGCCAGCGTCCCGCGGAAAAGTTGAACGGGTAAGCCCATCGTAAGCTGCAACAGCATGTCCTGATTGAGCAGGACGGGCGGATAAAAATCGGTTTTGGGGACGATCAAACCTGTAAAAAAGCCGTAAAGGGCAAGGGAATAAACCGCAAAAGACAGGGGGACATTATGGGGATAATATTTCCGGCAATAGAGGCGGATGATGTAGGCGGTGCCCAGCGTGCCGACAAAACCCAGGGTATAGCGAAAAGAAACGAACAGCCCGTTGAGACCGTCAAACAGGCCCCAGAGCGAGAACGCGGCCAGGAAAAATGTTGCATAGGGCGGCAGAGAGAGCCCTTGCAGTTTGTTCAATCCGCGCCGGAAAAATTCCAGAAGGCAGAGAAAAGACACGGCGAGCACAAAAAGGCGTGAAGCTAAAAAGAGCGGGGGATCCCCCAGGCTCAAGGCCAGCATGTTAAGCCATTCATTGAGGCCGTGGGTCAGGCCGAAGAAAACAAGCCAATGCCAGGGCAATCGATCTTTGTCGATCCGATGCAGGGCAAAGGTGACGACAGCAAGGAAAATAAAGGAAAGACCGTATAAGAAGAAAATATAATCCAGCTGCTGGGCGATCAGTTCGCGCATCATCACGATGAAGACGTTTCCTCCTGTCGAAAGTCGGATAAAAAAAGCTGGCGATTGGATTCAGATGCGTTTTATAGGACTCATTTAGCAGATAACAAAGAATCGGAAAAGATAATTCATGCCGAAAAAAGCCGGTGACGAGGTGCTTTATGCTGATTGACAGTCATGCCCATTTGAACGAGCCCGCATTCGCGGAAAAACTGGAAGAGGTCATCGACCGGGCCAAAAACGCTTCCGTGAAAGCCTGCGTGGTGCCTGCCTATGACCGGGAATCTCTCGATAGAACCTTCGCTTTAGCCATGCGCTATCCCGGATTTGTTTTTCCGGCCTACGGCATTCACCCCTGGTTTGTTGATGATCCGGACGGCATAGGGCTGATGAAACGGTATCTTGACCGGCGGAATGCCGTGGCGGTCGGAGAAATCGGACTGGATTTCGCCGTCGGATCCGATTGCCGGGAACGCCAGATTGAGCTGTTCCGAAAACAGCTGGAAATCGCGGTCGAATATCGCCTGCCCGTTATTGTCCATTGCCGGAAGGCCTTTGAGGCGCTTTATGGGATTCTCTCCGGGTACCGGGGAAAAATCTGTGGCGTAATGCATTCCTTTTCCGGCAGTGCTGAATTCATG
>CAZIPU010000163.1:0-5337 GCA_964541005.1 uncultured Syntrophales bacterium
GGTGACGGAGGTGACCGGCCACCTCCGTCTTTATTCCGGTTATCGGCTGTTTCGCCGGATTCGGTCAATATCCTGGTCTGAACAGCCCAGCCATTTCAGAAAATGCTGATGATCTTCCGGATGACGCAACTCGAACAGGTGGTGCCACACCTTCATTTTCTCATCGTCAAGCCCTATCTCCCGAAACATGGCAACCCATGCCTCGACATTCACGTTCTTCGCCATCATTTACCTCCTGTTGTTCTGTGATGTGTCATGGCCATGACGATGGGATCAATACACCGTGAAGTCATAGACGGGTCAAGAGAAAAATGGTTTGCTGCTACCTGGAAAAGGGGAACCCCCGTTTTTTTGAGATAGGGTTGTCGTTCGTCTGCTTAGGAGTTCCTTTCAGTTGCCTCCTTTCGATGGATGGTCGAATTGGGACCGGATTTTCTCAATCCGCCGGCGGTTTACTCCCAAGTCGAAATAACCGACCCTTGAAGCGGACCGGACATGGATGATTTTCGCGTTATCATCGAAGACAAAGTTCACATCGTCAACGAAACGTAAAAACGAGGATGTAAATTCCGCATGGATATGATTTCCCCTGATCCGGAAGGTGCTGGCTTGTTCTTGCGCTTTGATCACTTCCAAGAGGCGTTGCCTTGCTTCCTCCATTCTTCCCTCGTAGCGTAACGGGGCGATGGCGTGCTTTTTATCCGAACTCTGGGAAGAAACACAGTTTGGCGTCTCCGGGCAGGGGGGGAGCCGGCCCTGAACGATATCTGTCCCGACTATCCGGTTTCCGGAGGATGCCAATAAAACGAAAATCACTAAAAGAGGTGCAAAATTAGCCATCAGAAGCTCTTTTATTTCCTCACATCGGGAGAGTATGCGACATCAAAGATGGCGCTGCCTGTGAAAAACGATCAGCTCAAAGATTCCAAATCCGTGATCATGAGATGGCCGTCGGCGTCCCTTTTGGTTTTGTACCATCCCTTCTTTTCAAACTCTTTGGCCAGGGTGGTCATTTTTTTGTAACTGGTGTTCTTGATCTTGAAAGACTTATCCAGTTGCCGCATCTTGTTGGCAATGGGATTTAAAAGATGTTCCTCGCTTGGATTCAGGCTCATGAGCACTTTCCGGAATAGACCCATGGCAATGTGATCTTTCGATAACGGCCCCGCCTCTTCCTGCGCCGGCGCATTCCCCTCCTTCTTGGGAATTTTTTCTTTTGCCTGGCTGGTTTTCTTCGCTTTTACCGCTGGGGGATGTTTGGTCTGGGGGAGGGCCATGATGTTATCCGTGCAACTTGTGAAAATCGGCCGCTGAGCATCTCCCTCCTTGGTGATCAGCCAGACTTCCTTCCCGTATTTCCTCAGAATGTCCATGATAACGGAGAAGTCCGAATCGCTGGTTACAAAAACGAAGCGGTCGATGGGGGGCTTGTCCAGGTAAAGCTTCTCGAAGGCGTCGAGACTGATGATGAGGTCCGCCCGGTTTTTCTTCTCCGAGATATGAGGCGCCTCCCGGATGTCGAAATTGTGATTGATAAGCTGCTCCCGCAGCTTGGAAATGGAATTCGTGTTTCCACAGGCGAACTTGACGGCAAAGACGTATTCCTCAGGGGCTTCGGTATCTTCTTCCAGGATGATGTCCTGGAGCATTTTATCCAGGTCAAGGATACCGGCGACATTTTCGAGATCGATATAAACCGCAATGAACGTTCTCATGATCAAACCTTTCCGAAACAGTCTTCTTTTGCCGCCTCGAATCGCTCCTGTCTCGACAGGGAAGAAACGAACCGGGCTATCCGATTCCGGCCTGCCCGTTATTCCGTCCGGCTGATGATTTCGATCAGGTGATAGCCGAAATCGGTTTTAACGGGACCGTGGATTTTGCCGAGCGCCTCGTTGAAGATGACTTTGTCGAATTCCTCGACCATCCGGCCCTGGCTGAATTCACCCAAGTCCCCTCCCTGCCGGCCGGAAGGGCAGAGGGAATATTTTTTAGCGATTTCGGCGAAATCGGCTCCCGCCTCGATCTGCTGCTTCAGGTTTTCGCATTCTGCCTCGGATTTGACCAGAATATGCCTTGCGGATGCTTTTGCCATGATGTCCTCCTCTGTAATGATTTGCGGGGTGCGGGACAGCCCGCAAGGTTCACCTCACTTTCAAGCTTGCATTCTATGCCGGATGATCTTGTACGTGTCAATATGAAAGATGATGTCAGGGCAGGAACAGGGACTACAGAAAAAATATTGCAAACAGGGCACCGGTTGTCATATCCCTTGACCTGCCGGGTGTTTTCATGAAAAAAACACGGATCAATCCACTCGGGGAGTCGGACGGCATGAGCCGGGAATATACATTGATACGCAGCCGAAAAAGGAAGAAAACCCTTTCCCTGGTCCTGACCGGGGCAGGGGATGTGGTGGTCCGGTCCCCGTATGGTGTGCCGGCGGAGGAAATAGATGCTTTTGTTGCATCAAGAAGGGCCTGGCTGAACCGGAAAAAGGCCGAGTTGAAAGCACGGGCTGAAAAGACACCGTCAGCGCCGCTTACTCCGGGATCGGGTGTTTTCTATCTTGGGGTCTCCTATCCCTTTTTTATAGTTGTGAATGACGCCGGTCAGAAAGACGCCCTGCGATGGACCGGCGATGCGTTTCATCTCCTTTGCCGGAATACCTCGGCAGGCAAAGATCTCTTCAAGAGATGGTATGCGGAGCAGGCAGGACGTTATTTCCCCGGGCGGGTGGCATTTCACAGCGCGGCCATGGGTGTCGTTCCGTCAAGCGTCCGCGTTTCGTCGGCACGTTCCCGTTTCGGTTCCTGCAACGCTGCAAAGAAAGTCTCCCTGAGCTGGCGCCTGATGATGGCCCCTCCGGAGGTGATCGATTCCGTGATCATCCACGAGTTGGGCCATCTGAAGGAATTGAACCACTCTCACCGTTTCTGGTCATTTGTCCGGCAATTCTGTCCCGATTATGATCGACACAAATTATGGCTGAAAATGAATGGTCGGTACCTCGTGGAACTCTAAGAAATACCTGTCCGTCAGATAGAAACGGTATCGAGGTTAACAGGGTGCAGGAACCGCCGGCAAAGGAATCAGCCGTTCCGGGTCTGCCGGCTTTCCATTTCTTCCCGCGGATTGTAAGAGCGGCGGTTTATTCTGTAGCAGCTGCCCGCGGTTTTCTTGGCATATCCCTTCATTTCGGAGGCAATTTCGGTCACCTCTCCGTAATGGGAAAAAGGGATCCCCGTGGTCTTTACGACACCTATTGTAATGGACACGAAAGGAAAGGTTTTTATATGACCTTCACGGTCATGGGATTGAATGAAACCGGCTTCCCGGTCTGCCGGGTCATAAAAAGTGGGAATGATGTGATCGAAGGCATCGATCATATCGCGGCAAACGTCCTCCATGCTTGACGGGTCCGTGATGAAGATGAAATCGTCTCCCCCGATATGGCCGACGAAACTATCCTGGACGCACTTCCCCTTGACGATATTCAGGATGAGACGGCCGGTTATTTTAAGGACGTCGTCACCCCGGCTGAACCCGTACTTGTCGTTGAACGGTTTGAAATTGTCCAGGTCCGCATAGGCCATGGCAAAGGGTTTTCGACTGTCGATCCGGTTCTGAATCTGGCGGTTGATAGCGATGTTCCCCGGAAGTCGTGTCAGGGGATTCACCTCGACGACACGATGGGCGCGGAGGATGCCAAGCTGAACCTTCATGACAATATCCGCTTCGATCAACGGACGACGGACGTAGTCATCGGCGTGAATCCCTTCCCAGTTGACGGGGATATGGCTGTCGTCCACAATAGCCAGAACGGGCACGCCGGTAAAGAGCGGGTCTCCCTTGAATGAGTTCAAAAGGGGGATGGTTTCCTTCTCCTCGAATACATCCACGATCATCATCAGGGGCGTTTCGTTGTAGATGGTGTCGAAGGTATCGCTGAAGTGATGAAAGACCGCTATGTTCCCCATCCCGGCCAGGGTTCCCTTCAGGGTGGTCACGGTCGATGCGGAGCCGGAGATAATGAGGATGGAGGATGACATTAGATCTCTTCTTTTGTCATGGATGCGGATTCTTCAATTTGGGTGAGGATGGCGTTGACGTCCTCCTCGGACAGCTGCAACATTTCCCACGTCGCCGGATGGACGGCCGGTACGAACAAATCTCCGGCAAAGCCCACACCCTTTGCCCGGACCAGAATATCCGAAACATGAACAATGGCCGTTTCCAGCGGGGCCTGGCGGGCTGATTGCGGCTGGTGATGAAAACCGATCGCTTCCACGAGATTGGCGGGGAACCGCCATTTCTGGGCAAGCCAGAGACCGACTTCGGCATGTGTGGCGGCAAGATAGTTTCTTTCCGCCTCATATAGACAGATATCCCGGTCTTTCGCTTCCCGAAGGATCTGTTCATACTCTGTGGAATACTGGAGCATTACGATGGCCTTGCCGATATCATGGAGCAGGGCGCAGATGGAAACCTCTTCCGGTTCCTTCATTTTTTTCTGCCGGGCAATGTAGCGAGCCGCGACGGCACAAGCCAACGAGTGTTCCCAGAGGCCCGTCATATTCTTCTGCATCAGTTCGAAGACGGAAATGCCCAGCAGCAGGCCGCGGATCACATTCAGGCCCAGGAGCATAATGGCGTGGGAAACCGAGGAAATCCGTCCGGGAAACCCATAGGCGGCGGAGTTGACCATCTTCAGGACTTTCGTGGTCAAGGCAGGATCGTTGGATACGAAACGGGCTATTTCGTCCATTGTCAGCCGCGGTTTTTCGAGCATGACGGAAATCTGACGAAGGGTAGACGGTAAGGTGGGCAGGGTGTTGATTCCTTCCACTTTTGCCCGCATTTTCTGGAGTTCGATGTTATCCGCCATACAAGCCTTCGATATGTTCTTTAACGAGTTTCTTTAGAAATTTCATATGGGGCTGGTCTTCCACATGCTGGAAACGGGAATCCAGCCGTGCCAGGGCTTCTTCTTTGGGTATGGCTTGTTCGGGGTGGCCTTCGATGAAAAGAGATTCGATTTCCATGTCCTCGATCCGGGATATCCACGCCTCCGTCAATTGGGCTCCTTCGCCGAGAATCACCATGGTTCCACGCAGCAGGGGCTTCGCCAGAATCATTCCCGGTTCGAGCTTATCGATGGTTATTCGGCGCATAACGGCATTATCTCTTCTCCTCCGGGACACGTTTCTTTCGGAATGAGCCGATAGCTCATTGTTTGGAGCACTGCATATATGAAAATCACCAAATTGTCATTCGTTTTTTCGATTGGGGTATATTAGAGGACATGCATTTTTAATGCAACTGTCTTGTATCCTT
>CAZIPU010000164.1:0-5312 GCA_964541005.1 uncultured Syntrophales bacterium
CTGATGGGCCGGGGCTTTGAACTGGGCCTGGTCGGGCGGGAAGATTACGAGAGGCTGCAGGAACGGATTGCAAAAATCCATGAGGGAATCCGGAGGCTTTCCGGGAGAAAGGTTCATCCGACGGAAGAGGTCTCGCGTACCCTCGCAACCCTGGGAACGGCACCGATCAAAAATCCGCTCAGTCATTTTCAGCTCTTGCGCAGAGAAGAGATCAATTACGACGATCTGAAGGTTTTTCCGGAATGGGATGACATCACAGATCCCATGGTCAAACGCCAGATCGAAATCGAGGCCAAGTACGAAGGGTACATCAAGCGGCAGTACGATACCGTCCGGAGGATGAAGGAACTGGAGGCCGTAAAAATTCCCCCGGGGATCGATTACGGGTCCGTATCGGGATTGTCGAACGAACTGAAGGGAAAACTGACCAGAGTTGAACCGGCGACAATCGGTCAGGCCGAAAGAATTCCCGGCATGACTCAGGCGGCGATCATGGCCCTGCTGGTGACGATGAAAAAGATGGAAGCGGACGGCAGAAAATAGGAGCCGGACGGCAGAAAAAGCCCCCCGGTGAGGCATCCCGGGGGGCTTTCCTTGTAGAGATCGATGAAGAAGCTTAGATCAAGCCCTGATCGATCATGGAATCTGCAACTTTGGTGAAACCGGCAATGTTGGCCCCCATGACGTAATTTCCGGGGAATCCGTATTTGTCCGCCGCAGCCACACACTGGTTGTGGATCGCGACCATGATGCCCTTCAGCTTCTGGTCGACTTCTTCGCGGCTCCAGGACAGGCGCATGGAGTTCTGGCTCATTTCAAGACCGGACGTCGCCACACCACCCGCATTGGCTGCCTTGCCGGGGCCGTAAAGGATCTTTTTCTCCAGGTACTGATCGATCGCATCGGGCGTGGAGGGCATATTGGCTCCTTCGCTGATGACGAAACAGCCGTTCGCGAGAAGCACCTTGGCGTCTTCGCCGGAGATTTCATTCTGTGTGGCGCTCGGGAAGGCGCAATCGCACTTGATGCTCCAGGGTTTCTCGCCGGCCTTGTACTGGCAGCCGAACTTGTCCGCATATTCCTTGATGCGACCGCGCTTGATGTTCTTCAGTTCCATGACAAAGGCCAGCTTCTTTTCGTCGATACCCTTCGGATCGTAAATCGTGCCGTCGGAATCAGAAAGAGAGACCACCTTGCCGCCCAACTGGGTGACCTTCTGCACCGTGAACTGGGCGACGTTGCCGGAGCCGGAGACCACCACGGTTTTCCCCTTCAGGCTGTCGCCGCGGGTCTTCAGCATTTCCTCGGCAAAATAAGTTGCGCCGTAACCGGTTGCCTCCGGACGGATCAGGGACCCGCCCCAGTTAAGGGCTTTCCCGGTCAGAACGCCGGTGAACTCGTTGCGAAGACGGCGGTACTGACCGAACATGAAGCCGATCTCGCGGGCGCCCACGCCGATGTCACCCGCCGGTACGTCGGTGTTCGCCCCGATGTACCGCTGCAGTTCCGTCATGAAGGACTGGCAGAACCGCATGACTTCACCGTCGGATTTGCCCTTGGGATCGAAATCGGAACCGCCTTTGGCACCGCCCATGGGGAGCGTCGTCAGTGAATTCTTGAAGACTTGCTCGAACCCGAGAAATTTCAGGATGCCGAGGTTGACGGAAGGGTGAAGGCGGATGCCGCCCTTGTAGGGTCCGATAGCACTGTTGAATTGGACGCGGAAGCCGCGATTCACCTGGATCTTTCCCTTGTCGTCCTGCCACGGAACGCGGAACATGAACTGGCGTTCCGGTTCCACGATACGCTCCAGGATGCTGTGCTGTTCGTATTTCTTATTTGCTGCCACAACCGGTACCAAGGACTCCAATACCTCGGTGACCGCCTGAAGAAACTCCGGTTCGCCGGCATTTCTTTTCTTGACGGTTTCGAGAACACTTGCCACATACGCGTTTTGTTTCGCCATACTTAAATCCTCCCCTGCTTGTGAATTGGTAATGCCTGTTAAATTTTTTTGATTTCCGAAAAAGGATGAAGCTCCCTGAAACTCATGACCGTTGACATGGCCTGGTTATCCACATCGATCCCAAGCTCGTGCGCACAGGCCACGGGATTCAGGCCCCCCAGAAGAATGATTCCCACCCGGTTCAGATCGACGGGAACCTGACAGACCGGTTCGCTCACCTCGCCGATGGAAAAGATGCCATCGATACCCGCTTCCTGAAGGCGGGAGCGTATTTTATCGACCATGCCGCGACTTGCCGCGGGCACCTCCCGGAAATTGGCCAGAATATTGCCTTTCCCCTGAGAGGCAACCTTGTTGACGGAGGTCATTTTCCCCAGGATGAAAATTTCCGACGGATCAATCGACGTTCCGGAGTAGTGGATCAATTCGGTGAACCGGACGGGTTTGCCCTCCCTGATCTGCAGGATTCCTCCAAATTTGGAATCCATGGGGATGCCGTTTTTCAAAAGAACACCATTGACGACAACGCTGCAGATGGTGACAAAACCGACTTTTCCCGCCGGAATGCAGATTCCTCCCGGGCGTTCACCGGCACGGGCAACGGCAACACGGTCACTGACGAGAAGCCGGGCCTGATAGGCTTGTTCCATGGCCTCCAGGGCGTGGGCGAAGGTCTCTTCGGCGAAAAAAGACACATTGACGGGGACCATTCCTTCCAGTGTATCCAGGTTGAGCGTTGTCCTGAATGCGAGATTCTCGATACGGGAGATGGCGAACCCGACCTTGTCCCTGACCCGGGCATGGGAAATTTCATCGATACCCGGTTCCGTGATGACCCGCCCGTCATGGCGGCCGACCAGTTTCGTCAATCCCCTTTCATCCATGAGCTTCAGGTGGTAGCGCACGGTCCTTTCGCTCAGGAAAACACCGTGTTCTTCCATGAGCCTGGCAATGAGGCGGGCGCCCATCGCCTCTCCGCTGTTGTGGAGAATCCGCAGGATCAGGAGAATTTTTCTTTCGACTTCTTCGTTGTTCATGATGTCCATCGGCAAACGGCTATTGATTGCCGTTGGATCTATCATGGAGAGTTTGCTTTGTCAACGGGAAATATTGAAAAAATTTCCCCCCGTTTTTATTCGGTTCATCCGGTTGGTCTCGCCGTATGCTGTCTGGAAATGTAAAAATAAAACAGTCAGTTGAGGCGGTAATGCCGGCCGGCGGTACAGGCATAAATAATGAGGACATATCGGCCCAAGGTATGCTAAGAAAAAAAGACCATATCGAAATCATTTCTTTTTGCGAGGTGCAACAGTTCCATGGGTATTGCCGGTGATATTGCCATCATCGTGACGGCCGCTCTCCTGGGCGGGATCATCGCGCAAATCCTGCGACAGCCTCTCATCATCGGTTATATCATTGCCGGTGTATTCGTCGGTCCGCATACCGGCGGTATCAGCGTATCCGATGTCCATAATATCGAGAAACTGGCGGAAATCGGGGTCGCACTGCTGCTGTTCGCCCTGGGACTGGAATTTTCGCTCCGGGAATTAAAACCGGTCCGGAACGTTGCCCTGATCGGCACTCCCATCCAGATCGTCCTGACGACGGCGTACGGATTTGGCATCGGTCAGTTGATGGGCTGGGAATGGGTACCCTCCGTCTGGTTCGGTGCCCTGATCTCCCTGTCCAGTACGATGGTCATTCTCAAAACCCTGGAAAAGCAAGGGATGCTCGGCACCCTGTCCAGCCGGGTGATGATCGGTGTCCTGATCATTCAGGATCTGGCGGTCATCCCCATGCTGATCATCCTGCCCCAGTTGAACGCTCCCGGCGGCGGGTGGCAGATCCTGGCCTGGGCCGTTGTGAAGGCGTCGATCTTCCTGGTTGTCGTCATTATCGCAGGATCCCGGATTATTCCCCGGGTGATGCGATTCGTAACCGGCTGGAACTCGCGGGAATTGTTTCTGGTGGCGACCACGGCACTGGGCCTGGGAATCGGTTACGGAACCTATCTGTTCGGTCTGTCCTTCGCCTTCGGAGCCTTTGTGACCGGTTTGCTCCTCAGTGAATCCGATTACGCCTACCAGGCACTGAGCGATATCATCCCGTTGCGGGATATTTTCAGCCTCCTGTTCTTCACGTCGATCGGGATGCTGCTGGATCCCGGGTATCTGCTGGATCATCTGGGCCTGATCCTGTTTCTGGTCGGGGTGGTCATGCTGGGAAAGGCGTTGATCCTGGCCGCGCTGAGTAAAATTTTCCGCTATCGCAATGTCATACCGCTGGCCATGGGGCTGGGACTTTCCCAGGTGGGAGAATTCTCCTTTGTTTTAGGTCTGGTCGGCCTGAATACGCAATCCATCTCTTCCGAATTTTATACCATGGTATTGACGATGACCATCGTGACGATGCTCCTGACGCCGTTTATTTCGGGATTGACGGCGCCCCTTTATGCCGTCTGGTGCCGTTTTCGAAAACCTTCCCCACTGGAGCCGATCCATTTCCCCAAGACGGGCCTCCACGATCACATGGTGATTGCCGGCGGCGGAAGGATCGGCAACTCGATTGCCCATGTCCTGCAAAAGCTGGACATTCCCTTTGTGGTCATCGAGTTGAATTCCCGGCGGGTGGATGATTTGCGGGTCCATGGTTTCCCGCTCCTTTACGGGGATGCCAGCAAGGAGACGATCCTGAAGGCGGCGGAGATCAACAAGGCCCGGCTGCTTCTGATCACGACGCCATTAAGCGTCGTTGCCGGGGAGATCGTCGAGCAGGCAAAAAAAATCAGTCCGGCTCTTCACATTATTGCCAGGGCGGAAGGGATAGAGGAAATGGGGGCCTTGCATGATCAGGGAGTCGGGCATGTTGTACAGCCGGAATTCGAGGCGAGCCTCGAGATGACTTACCAGGCGTTGCGGCATCTCGATATGCCGACCGACCGGATACGGCAGTTTGCGGATGAGGTGCGCCGGGATCTCTATCTGCCGCTTTACGATACGGAGGATGAATACGAGGCGGCCCATCATCATCGGCGTTTTGTCCGTTGATGAAAATCATCGTTGACCGGCATCGGAGAATAAACGATCAATTTTGCCGTCCGGTTCTCAAAAAAACACTTCCGGGCATGAAACCGCAACTCATCCGCGGAATGCCATGAGGAAAAAAATTTAATCCTGCCGAAGTAATTTGCGGAAGGATTTTTTGTTCTTTTCCGTTCCGGGCAATCCATGGGCAGGCTTCACCCACCGAAACCGGAAGGCTAAGTAAAAGATACGGAGCGCATTCTGCAAACCGAACCCGTGTAACTCATCTGAAAGCTCCGGAACGCCGGGAATATCTGATCTTG
>CAZIPU010000165.1:0-5267 GCA_964541005.1 uncultured Syntrophales bacterium
GTGAATATCCGCTGCATGAAGATCCTCGGCAGCAGGGCCTGTCTGTATGTCGGCGGCGGCATCACGGCGGATTCGATTGTGGACAGCGAATGGGACGAAACGAATCACAAGGCGAAAACACTCCTTTCAATACTGATGTAATCAAATCATGATTTCTGCGAAGAAAAACGCCCAATACCTGGCAGCAACCCTTTTGGACAAAGGCATCACGGACATCGTCTTTTCCCCCGGCTCCCGCAACGCCCCCCTGATCAATACCTTCACGGGCATCGACGCATTCCGGTGCCTGAACATCGTCGACGAACGATCCGCAGCTTTCTTCGCCCTGGGGATGGCGCTGAATCTGAGGCGGCCGGTTGCCGTCGCCTGCACGTCCGGTTCCGCTGCGCTGAACTACGCCCCCGCCATTGTGGAAGCCTATTACCAGAAGGCGCCGCTGCTCGTTCTTACGGCGGACAGGCCGCCGGAGTGGATAGACCAGGGGGACGGCCAGACCATCCGGCAGAGAGACATTTATGCCAACTACATCAAGGGCTCCTATAATCTGCCCGACCGGATGGAAAACAAAACGGACGCATGGTTTGCCGCCAGGCTTCTGAACCAGGCCGTAAACGATCTGCTTTATCCCGAAATGGGCCCGGTCCACATCAATGTCCCCTTTGCGGAACCGCTGTATGAGTTGGACGATGCAAAGCTTCCCGTCATCGGCAGCATTACGCTGCATGACACGCGAAGGATCCTTCCGGAAGAAAAACTCCGGGCCTTTGCGGAAGTCTGGGAAGGACATCCCCGGAGAATGATCCTGGCCGGGCAGATGCTCCCGGACAGCAGGCTCAACACCCTCCTCAACGATTTGGCCGGTAATCCCTCCGTCGCGGTCCTGACGGAAACCCTGTCCAATATGTCCGGTGAACGGTTCAACTCCGGCATCGATAATGCGCTGAGCGCCATTGACGACGAGGAAGCCTACCGCCCCGATCTGCTGATTACCCTCGGCGGCCAGGTGGTTTCCAAGAAAATCAAAATATTCCTGAGGAATAACAGACCGGCGCGCCACTGGCATCTCTCCGCCTCCGGCGAACACATGGACACCTTCATGTCCCTGACCGATGTTGTCCCGATGGACGCGGATTTGTTTCTGGAATTTCTGAAAAATCGGGGGATACGGGAAATTTCCGATTACGGCGACAAATGGCGGACCCTCGATCTCGCCACAAGAAATAGAAATGCCGACTACCTCCGGGAATGCGCCTATTCCGATCTCAAGGCGTTCGGCACGATTTACAGCCGCGTACCGGAGAATTCCGTGCTTCACCTGTCCAACAGCACGCCTGTCCGGTATGCCCAACTTTTTCCCCCGCCCGGCCCTGTGGTATTCATGTCCAACAGGGGTACCAGCGGGATCGACGGCGTCGTCTCCACGGCAGCCGGTTATGCCTTCTTATCGGATCGCATCAACACGGTCATCGTCGGCGACCTCGCTTTTTTCTACGATTCGAATGCTCTCTGGATCAGGCACCTGCCGCCGAATCTGAGGATCATCGTCGTCAACAACCAGGGTGGCGGCATTTTCCGGTTTATTGACGGCGCCCCCCTGATGCCGGAGCTGGAAAACCATTTCGAGGCCCGGCATCATATGAAAGCGGAACCCCTCGCCAGGGCTTTCGGTTTAAACTGCCTCGTGGCAAAAACGGAGGAAGAGCTCCGGGAAGGGCTGGATCGGCTCTACGGGCCGGAATTATCCGGGCCGGTCCTCCTGGAAGTCAGAACCCCTTCCGATACCAACGCTGAAATCTTGAAAGATTACTTTAAATATTTGAGGAAATAACCATGTCTGAGAAGGGAAAAAGAATCTGGGAAACAATTAAGGAATATGAAGAAATACTTTTTGACCTGTGGGAGGGAATCGGCAGAATTACCATTAACCGTCCCCGTTACCGGAATGCCTTTACCCCCACCACAACGGGCGAAATCAGCGATGCCTTACGCATCTGCCGGGAAGACCAGCGGATCGATGTCGTCGTCCTGACGGGAGCCGGCAATGAAGCCTTTTGTTCCGGAGGGGACCAGAACTATAAAGGCGCCGGAGGTTATATCGGGAAAGACGGCATACCCCGCCTCAACGTTCTTGACGTCCAGAAACAGATCCGTTCGCTCCCGAAACCGGTGATTGCCATGGTAAACGGTTACGCCATCGGCGGGGGGCATGTCCTTCACGTGGTCTGCGATCTTTCCATCGCCTCCGAAAATGCCATTTTCGGCCAGACCGGCCCCCGTGTCGGGAGTTTTGACGCCGGTTTAGGCTCTTCTTACCTGGCCAGCATCGTGGGGCAGAAGAAAGCCCGGGAAATCTGGTTTCTCTGCCGTCAATATTCGGCCCGTGAAGCCCTGGAGATGGGTCTCGTCAACAAGGTCGTGCCGCTGGAGAAACTGGAAGATGAAGTGGTCGACTGGGCCAAGACCATCATGAAACACAGTCCCCTGGCCTTGCGCATGCTGAAGCTTGGTCTCAATGCCGACCTCGACGGCCAGATCGGCCTTCAGGAATTCGCAGGCAACGCGACCCTCCTGTACTACCTGATCGAAGAGGCCCATGAAGGCAAGAACGCGTTCCTTGAAAAGAGAGATCCCGATTTCAAAAAGTACCCGAAATTCCCATGATCATGCCCTGCGACGTTGGAAACGAGCCGTGCATCCTTTTTCCGGAAAGATCCGAAGCGTCCTTTATGACGCTTCGCCGGAAAGGTCATGTTGGGGAACGGCCAACTCTTTTCCTTCCATCGGTTCTCGTTTGAAACCGTTATGCAGGCAGCCTCAGGCCGATTCCTTCGCTCTATGTATCCTCTTGTTTTCATGTGACTATTATCACATCTGCGGCGGTCTGTTCTTCTTTGACATCCCTTGCCTGTGCATATATAAGAAGTCCTTTCTGTTTGAAACGATGCCGGGCAAGATAGGTTGCTTAGGAAGCGTCAATAACACGGAACAGCGGCTTAACAGGATTTTTAGAAGACGGTTGAAGGGCCAATACGTTGCGAAACTCGCCTTTGACTTTCCCTGCTTGAATGGTGTAATCTAGCAGGCAATTTTTCAGAGACTGGAAACGGAAACCCAGACTGACTCAAAATGAATCTACAACGGACAGAGGTCATCGTATGAAAGTAAAGTTATCTTTTATCGTCCTTGCGTTTTTTCTCGTTTCGTCACTCGCTTTCGCCGGAACTTACGAAAATGGGATTTCGGCCTTCAATAAAAAATCATACAAGAAAGCCTACAAGCTTTTTGAACAGGATGCAAAAAGGGGAAATCCCCGCTCACAACACTACCTTGGTTTGATGTGTTACAACGGCCAGGGTGTCAGGAAGAACTATGCCCAAGCCGCCTATTGGTATGATCTGGCGGCCAAGCAGGGTCTTCCGGAGGCCCAATACCGTCTCGGTATGATGTATAAAGGCGGCCTTGGGGTTAAGAAAGACGACAGGCAGGCAACGAACTGGCTGGAAATGGCTTCGAAGCAGGGCCATGCCGATGCGCAATATCAAATCGGGTTGATGTATCATAACGGGCAAGGCATGCCACAGGACTACATGCAGGCCGCCTGCTATTATGAACTGGCCGCCAAACAAAAATTTGCGAAGGCACAGACCGCCCTGGGCCTATTTTACGCCGACGGTCTTGGCGGCAGACCCAAAGACATCAAGGAGGCCGTTTCCTGGTTTGACCTGGCAGCCAATCAGGGCGACCCCCAGGGGCAATACCAGCTTGGTCTTTTATACGAAAAGGGGAAAGGCGTTCCTCAGAATTATTCGATGGCCGCTCACTGGTACAAGCTGGCGGCCAGGCAGGGAGATCATTGGGCACAGAACAACCTGGGCTTCATGTACTACAACGGCAAGGGGGTTCCGAAGGATCATATCATTTCCTATGCCCTGTTCAGTATTGCCTACGATAACGGCAATGCGGACGCTTTTCAAAACTGTTACATCGCGGCATCCGATCTGCCCCCCAAAAGTCATGAAAAAGCAAAGGTTCTCGCGAGCAATCCCAAGAAACTGTTTTCCATGATCGGAGAATAACCGTGCAGCGCAATCACTGCCGGGTCCTGCTTGATCGCGGCATGTTTTTCCGTAAATGAGTCCGAAATCTTTGATCATTAAAGCTTCTTACCCAGTGAAACACCTTATCCGGTGTGCTCATGCTTAGGGCCGAATATCGCAAGTATACCCTGCATTTCAAGTCACCGGCCGGCACATCCCGGGGGACGTATACCCAACGCGAAAGCTGGTTCATTTCCATGTACGATACCGACGCCCCCTCCCTGCGCGGCACGGGCGAGTGTGCCCCCTTGCCGGGGTTGAGCCCGGAGTTGGGCCGGGGCTTCGAGAAAAAGCTCACAACGCTCTGCCGTGACATCGCCCACTACGATTCCTGGCTGAAAGACGGACTTCAGGGATATTCCGCCATTCAAACGGGACTGGAAACGGCCGCCTGGGACTTCCTCGCACGGGGCGCCAAGATATTCTTCCGAAATGCATTCACGTCAGGACAAAGGGGCATCCCGATCAACGGCCTGATCTGGATGGGACCGGCCGATTTCATGAGGGAACAGATCCGGGAAAAGATCGGCGCGGGTTATCGTTGTATCAAGATAAAAATCGGGGCCCTGGACTTTGCAACAGAACTCGCTCTGATCCGGGAAATCAGGGAAAGCCATCCATCGGAAGAAATCGAAATCCGATTGGACGCCAATGGTGCCTTTCAACCGGAAATGGCCAGGAGCCGCCTTGACGCCCTCGCTGATTTGGGAATCCATTCCATTGAGCAGCCCATTATGGCCGGGCAGCTTGAAGAACTGGCTGCGTTGTGCCGGGAAAGCCCCATTCCCATCGCCCTGGACGAGGAACTGATCGGCATCGACACCTTGCAGGAGAAGGAGAACCTGATCCGCGAGATTCGTCCCCCCTACCTGGTCTTGAAACCTTCCCTGCACGGGGGATTCAAGGGCGCTCAGGAATGGATCGATCTCGCCGCCGCATCGGACACCAGCTGGTGGATCACATCGGCGTTGGAGTCCAATATCGGACTCAATGCAATCGCCCAGTGGACCGCAAACCGGACCAATCCCCTGCCCCACGGCCTGGGAACGGGCCGCCTTTTCGAAAACAATTTTTCTTCCCCGCTGTATTTGCAGGGGGACGAACTGCGCTGGAACGTTTCCGGCCATTTCGACCTGTCCGGTTTGTACCATGAATGACGGTCTTCATCTC
>CAZIPU010000166.1:0-5183 GCA_964541005.1 uncultured Syntrophales bacterium
GGGCCAGCGTGGCCATCGCCCCAATCCTCAGGCCGTCATTCGGATCGTAAAGCACATAATCCAATCTGGGAACTTCCGCTAAGGACAAGACGTACTCCGACTTCAGTCCCGCCTTCATCAACACCAGAAGATCGGTACCGCCGGCCATCACTGCCGCCTTATTTTGATATTTCGTCAGCATCTCCACGGCTTCCGGAATGCTCTGAGGGACCAGTAGGTCGAATTCCGGCAAAATACGACTGCTCATACTTTAACCTCCTTTAGTATTTTAGCCCTGTTAGTATTGCTCTTTGTCATGTGTATAATAGCTGTCGTTAAAAGCTTCACCCCCCTTAAGCGTAACAATCCACCTCCCTTCTTCTTCATATGCCGTCATCACACCCGGAAAACTTGCTTCCGTAATTTTTGACAAAATTTTTGTTTCAGAGGATAGATCGTAAAATCTGAGGTACGATAATATTCCAATAATCAATTAATCAAATTCAAAATAATTATAAATGAATCGAACAGATTCGCTATATGCATGCATTCTATTTCTATACTCTATGAAATGATTAACATTATTAAATATATACAGATAGATGAACTCGGAATGATAAAATTTGATTGCATTTTACATCGAATTTTATTTAGTCTGTCTTTGCGGATAATCCCTAATGGAAGGACATTTTGTCATGAGTGAAAAAATCGAATCGGTAAGCGACGTGCTGAATTTCGAAAAGATCTTGCGGAACAAAGACAAGATGGTCGTTCTTGTCTTTGCTTCGTGGTGCCCTTTCTGTCAGACATTTCTGCCCATATTTAAGCGATATGCGGAGAGAAATCCGCAACATTTCCTGTTGCTGCAGGATGATCAGGAAAAGGCGGCAACCAGGTACGCGGTTGATATCTATCCCACAGTCCTCTTTTTCGAAAACGGGATGATATCAGGAAGACTGAACGGCTTAAAGGGATTGGGATTACAGGAAGAGCAGTTGGTTCATTTCATCGATTTGTGTCACCTTTAGAAAGGCTTACATGTCAATCCTGAAAGAAACGGTTACAATCATGAATGAAAAATTCGAGTGGTATTCAAGCATTGACAAGGCCATGGCGGAAGCACAAGGAACTGGAAAGCAGGTTTTTCTGTTTTTTTGCAGTGATACCTGTTTTTACTGCAATCAGATGGACATCGTCGTCTACAAACAAAAAACCATTTCCGACCTTATTAGAAATGAATTTCTCGCCGTACGGATCAGTGCGGATACACCTGATGTTTTCCGTACTTATAGAATAAATAATGTCCCTGCATTCATCATTGTCGGAACGGATGGCTTTGAATACGAACGTTATTGGGGGATTCTCGACGCCGATAGCCTGGCGGCATTTTATCTCCTTGCCTTAGGGAAGAGCTACCAGGATCGCAATGAAACGGAAGCCGCTCAACAGTACCTGGAAAGGCTCATTTCGACCTATCCGCAGAGTCTGCATGCCCCGGAAGGTCTTTTTTTGCATGGTTTATATCGCTATATGACTTCTCAGAATCCTATGGATCTAAAAAAATCTTTTTTAAAGATCGCAAAAATTTATCCTGACAGCATTTGGGTAAGACGATCCCTGGTCCTGTATTTCCATCCCTCCGCCGTCAAGGACTGGGAGGATTACCGCAAACGTCGCCTCAATTACTGGGAAAGCAAGGACGCCTTCCTGAAAGCCTACGCCACATACTATAATGGGCCTTCCAGCCATCAACTAAAAGACCTGTAAGACACAGCACCTTTTGAATGGCCTTTTTTCACTATTTCCAGGCTTTCGTCAGGAAATCATGCTTCCCGACCGAATTTCTTTCGGATTCCGCCGGGTGATCACCAGGGCGTCCGTACCACTCCCGTCGATGAAATCCGCCGTCGCCGCTCTTTCCGCAGATGACCTGGAAAAAGCGGCGTGGCGGCTTCGTTTATTTATTCAGTGGAATAACCTCCTTTTCCACC
Source organism: uncultured Syntrophales bacterium (assembly GCA_964541005.1). Taxonomy (GTDB): domain Bacteria; phylum Desulfobacterota; class Syntrophia; order Syntrophales; family JAAYKM01; genus JAAYKM01. The sequence continues at coordinate 1,971 of CAZIPU010000166.1, forward strand.
CACAGGGGCGACTGTTCCCGGGCCTCGTCGTAGGGAATTCGGCCGTGAAGGATCATGGCCTTGAAATCATCGAACATGTAAATACCGAGAAATAGATGTACCGGCAGAAAGACGGTCAGCAGGATGCCGAAAACCGTGTGGAGCGTTCCCATCAACGCGACGGTCTCCCGGGGGGTATTATGGGGAAAGGCCCATAAAATCCAGCCGGTCCCGACAAGAAGGGTTCCGCCGATCAGAACGCAGATCCCGAAAAGCTTTTGGCCGGAATTGTATTTGCCCATCGGCGGTACGGGTACCTTCTTTCTCAGCAGAAGTTTCTGCGGATAACCGCCGAGAACGGCAAACCATTTGACGTCGTTCACGGAAATCGTGAACACCCGCTTCACGAAGAGAACGACCCGTTCGAAGCCGATGAGAAAGAAGGCGACGGCATCCAGGGTCAGGAGAACGCCCGCCAGGACATGGATCTGCATGGTCAGATTCATGCTTTCCCCGGAAAACGGCTTGAAATAGAGAATCAACCCCGTTACGGCAAGGGGCAGGAAACTGACGATGAGGAGATAGTGAAATATCCTCACACTCAAAGGGTGTTTCAAGATCATGTTTTCACTGTGCATGCTTTACCTCCTATCACGCAAGACCTTGGGTCCGGTTGATGTATTTCGTATGGAGCAACGCTTCCGATAATTCCCCCAGGGGTTTTCCTCCGAAATCCCGGTAATATCCCGCCACAGCCTGATTGGCATGACTGACCCGGATTTTAGCCTTCTCATCGTCCCGGTACAGCCCCTTCGTCCGGGCCAGAATGTAACGATTTCTATTTGAGACCAGTTCCTTGATCCATACGGTGGGGAGCACCATCAGGGCAACGACGATGCCGCCGATCGTTATGAACTGCCTGCGCGTAACATTGAACGGATTTTCCGTATAGTCGTATCGCTTGTTTTCCATCGGTCATCTCCTTTTCGATTATTTCCAGGCAAACCACGGCAAGGCGGCGCCCAGCCATGACGAGCCGCTGCCGTCGATCGGCTGCCCCCCGCCGTTGATACAGCCGCCGGGACAGTTCATGACCTCGATGAAATGATACGGCGATCTGCCCGCAAGAATCTCTTCAACAACGGCTGAAATGTTTTCCGCAATGCCATGGACCACCGCCACCCGGATCGTGACGTCCCTATCGTATTTTTGGTCTCTCAGGGTAACGGAGGCGCTTTTCACACCCTTCAATCCTCTGACAGTTTTGAATTCGAGAGGTTTCAATTCGCTGCCCGTGATCACCGCATGGGCTGTCCGCAGGGCCGCTTCCATCACGCCGCCCGTATTGCCGAAAATGGTACCGGCCCCCGTGTACTCGGCGAAGAGCGTTCCGCCTTCGACATCCTTTTCCGCCGCCAGATCGATGTTCATCTTCTTGAAAAGCCGCGACAGGTCGCGGGTCGTCAGCACCGTGTCCACATCGGGATAAGGCGTCCCCGCCGCGCCGTCTCTCTGCTTGCGATATTCGTACGCGCTCCTGAATTCCGGCCGCGAGGCTTCCAGCTTTTTTGCGGTGCAGGGCATGATGCCAACGGTGTAAATCTTCTCCGCATCCCTTTCCCACACCTTCGCCCCGTAAGTCTTGGCCACGGCGCCCGCCATCTGCTGCGGGGACTTGGCGGTGGAGAGATGAGGAATCAACGCCGGATAGCGGGTTTCCACCAGCCTGACCCAGGCGGGACAGCATGATGTAAATTGCGGCAGGGGACCGATCTCTCCGCCATGCTCTCCCGCCTCACCAAAAACCGCATGCCGGGCGCGCACGATGAATTCCGTCCCCTCTTCCATGATGGTCAGGTCGGCGGCGAAATTGTTGTCGAAAATCTCAAATCCCGCCCTTTTCATCGCTCCGTAAAGCTTTCCCGTCACCAGCGAGCCGACCGGCAGGCCGAAGTCCTCGCCGATGGCCACGCGGACCGCCGGAGCGATAATCCCGACCACGGTGACGGTTTTGTCCTCGAGCTTTTTCATGACTTCATCCACCGTATCCGAGGTTTCATAGGGAGCGCCGAAGGGACAGTTGATCAGGCATTGACCGCAACTGAGGCAACGGTCCGTGTCGATTGCGTGAGTGGCGCCGAACAGGCCCCGAATCGCCCCCGTGGGGCAGTGCCGTTTGCAGGCGTCGCATCCCTTGCAAAGGGATTCATTAATGGCAATCACGCCTGGAATCTCCCCTTTCTGGTACGTTTTTACTGCTGCATTCACCTTCCTTACCTCCTCAATGAGAAATATGAATCTACTTAACCATATGGATCTGTCCCGGCATTTCAAAAATGATGGCCTGGTAAAAACAGGTGGTGTTCCGTAAATCATTTTTTCGGCACTTCGCTAAACACAGACAGTGAGAAAACGTTCATCATATCGGTTACGGTGCGAGCGTTATATATTTCAATATACAGTGCTGTCAAGGGATATTTGTCGGCCGGTAAATTGTATCGTCATGCCCAAAGAAAGGAAAGATTACCTGACTTTCGATTTTCCGCTTTTTTATTGATCGATGAATCCCAGTTAACAATCAGGGAAAACTGTGATTAATATGCTTCACGAATCAACCGGTTCCGACTGACTGGAGGTATCTTGCAGATGACGGCCCGTTATTCCGCCATAAAGGGAAAGGCACTCTTTCTGTTATTGTTTCTGTGGTTTTTGTGGTTCATGAACTTCAGCGTCAGGACGATCTTTTCCCCCCTCATGCCCCTGATAGAAGATGAATTCGCCATTCATCACGCCCGGGCGAGCAGTCTTTTCGTCTTCAACGCCGTGGGGTACGGAACCGCTCTCTTCCTGACCGGAATATTCGCCGGTCGTTACGGCTACAAAAGGTCGATTCTGGTTTCCCTGGTCATAGCCGCCGGCACATTATTTCTGATCCCCTTTACGAAGAGCTTCGCCCTGCTATCTTTCCTTTCTCTTGTCCTGGGATTGGCATCGGGAATCTACCTGCCCTCGGTCATCCCCCTCATGACCCACTATTTCGACACGCGATCATGGGGTAAGGCCATCGCGATCCATGACTCCGCCGCCGCCGTCAGCATCTTCGCCGCACCCTTTATCTCCCTGTTTCTTTTGAAATTTCTCCACTGGCGGCAAATATTCGATGTTTTCGGCGCTGTTTCCACAGGTGGTCGGGTTTGTTTGGACAGGGAACAGGGATTTATAAGTGGGAACCTG
>CAZIPU010000167.1:0-5172 GCA_964541005.1 uncultured Syntrophales bacterium
GGCCCGGATCATTTTGTCTGACGTCATTTTGTGCCTCCGTCAATTATCCGTGCCGGTCAGGGAAGAGACAGCAGGTATTCCCTGAGCATCATCAGGGCCGTGTGCGCGGCGGCGACTTTTACTTTTCGCCGGTCCCGGTGAAAGAGACAGTGCCGGCAGACCGTCCCTGAGGCAGAGGCCAGGGCGATGTAAACCGTTCCCACGGGTTTTCCCGGCACGGCCCCCGTGGGACCGGCAATGCCGGTCGTGCTGAGCCCCAGGTCAACCCCGGCGGTCCTTCTGATTCCCTCCGCCATCTGCCTGGCTGTCGGCTCGCTGACGGCGCCGAACTCCGCCAGGATTGCCTCCGGGACGTTCAGAAGGGCGACCTTGGAGGCGTTGCTGTACGTGACGGCGCCCCGGTCCAGGTAGAGGGAACTGCCGGATACATCCGTCAGACGGTCCGCGATCAGTCCCCCCGTGCAGGACTCGGCAACGGCCAGGGTCAGGCCTCTCCGGGTAAGCAGGCTTCCCACAATCCCCTCCAGGGTTTCCTCGTCCCGGCCGAAAAGGCAGGGATTCAGGATTTCCGAAACGGCCGCCTCGACCCGGCGAAGATTATCCGCCGCGTTTTCCTGCCGGGTATGGCGGGCCGTCAGGACCAGATGAACTTCGGGAAACCGGGGGTAAAAACCGATCGATACCTCACCGTTTTCCGGGATCAGGTCCCGGATTTTTTCGTCGATTTCGGATTCGGGCATGCCGAAACACTTCAGGGTTCTTGATACGACAATCGGTGGTGGAACGGGATCGATTCGTTTCAGGAAGGGAATGACGGAGTCCGTGATCATCCGTGCCGCTTCCTCCGGCACACCGGGGAGAACGATGAAAAGGCATCCCCGGTGGTTCAGGGAAAAGCCCCAGGCGGAGCCCACGGGGTTGGGGATGACGTCGGCCCCTTCTGGGAACAGGGCCTGCCGCCGGTGCCCCTCCGTCCAGCGATAACCGCAGGCCTCGGTACGTTCCCTCAAAGAGGCCATCACGATATCATTTTGAACCAGCGGGCGGTTGCAGGCCTTCGCGATGGTCTCTGTCGTGATGTCGTCCGGTGTCGGTCCCAGACCCCCGGTAACGATGACGGCCCGGCACCGGCCGGAGAAGGAATCGATTGCCCGGGCGATGGCTTCCGCCGCATCGCCCACGGTCATCATGACTGGGATATTCCATCCCAGCCGATATAACCGGGCGGCAATCCAGGGAGCGTTGGCATCCCGGACACGCCCGCTCGTCAGTTCATTTCCGATGGTTAGAATTCCGATGTTCAACGTTCGTTTTCCGATCAAGTTATCCGGCTTGGCACCGGAAGGTTAAGGCACAGGTGCCCTATTAAATGCTGAATCCGTAAATGATTCCTGAAAGCACCAGGTTGGCATAGACTCCCGCTGCCAGATCGTCGGCGACAATTCCGAGCCCCCCGGGCAACCGTCGCTGAAACTGATTGGCCGGGAATATCTTGACAATATCGAAAAAGCGGAAAAGGCAAAATCCCAGGGCGATGTGAACCGGCGTCGGCGTGACCAGAAAGAAGGTGAAAAGCATGCCGGCGATTTCATCGATGACGATATGAGGAGAATCTTTCCTCGTGAAAAGGGGTTCCGCTTCGTTCGAGAGATAGCCGGCGAAACAGGCGAAGGCTGTGGCCGTCAGCAGGTAGATCATCCAGGGGAAGGGGGCCATCACATAAAACAGGGGAATGCCAAGGAGGCTTCCCGCCGTGCCCGGTGCGAAGGGAGCATATCCGAGGCCCAGTCCCGTGGCGAACATTTTGATCAGTCTTATCTTCAATACGTCTCCTTGTGCAGTGTCTTATTGGGTTGTCGATGGGTCATCGTGTAAAAGACAAAGAACGGGTTAATCCAGTTTATGTAAAACGCAGTTGTGAAATCCGTCAAGCAGTTCTTCCGCCGTCTGTGACAGCGACAGGAGATAAGTCCTGGCATGCCCGGCTTAATTTGTTGCTTGAAAGTGATTTATAGGCATGTTACAGGGAAAGCACAAGAAATAAGTCAAGAAGGATGTGGCGTGTCTTCATTTCAGGTTTCGGATTGACCCGAACAGGGATGTATTTCTCGGGGGAATAATCACGACGGGGGTGGTAAATGAACAGAATCATGACCTTCTTACAGCAGGTTCCTCTCTTTCGGGCTTTTCGCCAGGACGACCTGCAGAGAATTTCCGAGGTACTGAGAGTCCAGTCGATCAAAAAGGGCGATACCCTGTTCCGCAAGGGAGATCAGGGGACGGCCCTTTACCTGATCCTGTCCGGCAAGATCAAGATCAGTATCATGTCCCGGCTGGGCGACGAGGTGATCCTTTCCGTTTTATCCAAAGGGGAGTTTTTTGGGGACATGGCCCTGCTGGACGGGATGCCCCGTTCCGCCGACGCCGTTGCCGCCGAGGACAGCCGGTTATACGTGCTCTACCAGGAAGACTTTATTTGCATCCTCATGAAGAGCTCGACCGCCATCAAATCCCTGTTTTCCACTCTGAGCGTCCGTTTGCGGAAAACCGACAAATTTGTGGAAGAGACATGTTTCCTCAATGTTTCCGCCCGCCTGTCCCGGCGACTTTCCGAAATGGCGGAGCAGCGGATGAACGCCGGGGAAGAGGGGGAAATCCGGATTGAGATAACTCAAAGCGAACTGGCCAGCATGGTGGGCGCAACCCGGGAGAGCGTGAACAAGGAGTTGCGGAACATGCGTGAGAAGGGCATCGTCAAGACGGCGGGGCGTTCGGTCGTTGTGTGTGACCTGGAAAGATTAAAGCGACGGGCCCGATGGGATGAAATAGGTTCGTGATTCCATTTCCCCTCTATGGGGAAGATAAGGTTTCAGTCAACTATCATGAATTCACCTGCGGACCAAAGGTAGTCCGTTGCGTCAACATGGCGTACAAGACACGGATCAATTTATGTGCGGTGGCTAATACTGCCATTTTGTAGGGCAACCCCTCCTTCCTTCGCTTAAAATAATAAGCACTGAAAATGTCGTTGTAATGGATCACTTTGGTTGTCATCAGCCAGATGATCCTCCTCAGATGACGGTTTCCTCGTTTCGTGATTTTACCTTTGCCTTCATGTTGACCAGACTGGTAAACCGCCGGGTCCAATCCAGCCATGGCAATGATTTTACCGGATCGCTCAAACTGATTGATGTCGCCGCCCATCTCAACGAGAAAATTCACGGTGGTTTTATCCCCAATACCCTTAATGGAAGTCAGGATGTTTATATCGTCTTCCATCAGTTTGCGACTCATTTCAATCATTATGACGGTTATCTCCTGCAGGGCCTCTTCGAGGTGAAGGAGCAAAGTCACCTTTTGCTTAAGAATGATTTCCTTGGCGGGACTGTCGATACCTATCGATGAACAGGCTGTCTTGATTAGCTCTGCAGCAAACAACTCTCGCTTGTGTCCATAGGAATCGGCAACCAACATCTGAGACAATTGATCCAGATCAGCATCTCTAAGGGCAACTGCAGAAGGGTAACGTTGTAAAAGGTTCGGAATGGATTTAGTAAATATCCCCGTCACATGCTCCAACTCCGGAAAGGTGACGTTCAGAAGCCGCTTGATACCGATTTTCAGAGATGTCATCTCGTCAACCAGGCTCTCCCTCTCACGAGAAAGATTCCGCAGATCCGAAATTAAAGACGGTACGGTCCGTTGAACCAGAGTACCCCCATTGGCCAGGAGGAACTGGGCAATGATAACAGCATCTTTCTTATCCGTTTTAGTCTTCCGGAGTTGCATCTTCACATAATTGGAAATCAGCAGAGGGTTGATGATAATGACGTGGTAACCCTCGGAAAGCAGGTAGGAGAAAAGGTTGACGTGGTAGGTCGCTGTAGACTCCATCCCGATTAAAACGGTCGGGAGGGAAAAAGCGGCAAGATGCGCTTTCAGTTTCTCGAAACCCTTACGATCCATGGTCGTTGAAAGCTGAAAGAGCTTGGCCCCATCCCCTGTAATCCCATATGCATCGAACTTATCCTTGGAAATGTCGATCCCGAAAAAACCACTAAAACTGACCTTTAATCCTGACATTGCATCACCTCCCAATAGAAGAAATTCAAAGCAGGTAACATAGCCTCCAAACCAATCCTCCAGCGTGACAAGGATTCAATGATCCAACCAACCTATTATGGTTCACAGAGGCTTGGGACATACTGAAATGAGGGTTCTTCTACCCAGGAAGAAAGAAGTCCTCCTACCTTAACATGAACAATACCACAATCCCTCAAGTGGATTACACATCACTCTATACGAATTAATGGTAGGAGGAGGAATGAGTTGAACAGAGAAATCAAGACACACCTGTTTCAGGTGCCCGTTTTTTTATCCAAGATGTTCATAAAGATGTTTTCGATGTCAAAATCCGGTCGTTAAAATAATGTGAACTTGCAATAGACCCGTTTGTTGTTCCGAAGAGCATCCGTGTGGAGAATCCTGTTCAATATGAGATCCTTCGCCTGCGGCTGGGATGGCAAACAAAGAGGCTTTTACTTTTGTAGGCTTTGTCATAAGTGGAGAGATCGACAATTTTGTCGAATTCTCCAACAGATCTGTTTTGCTGCAACATACTATGATGACTACGAATGTTTCATCGGACCGGAAATTCATTCGACAAATCATGCCGGTGAAGATCTTTCGGATTGGGTTATTTCACAATAATATCAATATACTAACGATATGTGGAACAGATGGCACGATACATGCGATATTCATGAAAAATGAACGTATTCGGCGGAAATACATCGCATGTTGAACCAGCCCATCATACAAAACCCGGAAGGTGAAAGGCCCTCCACCCTCTCCAAAAGGGGGAGGCCTCTGACCTCTCCCTTCCTCCTTTTAATGGGTTATTTCTTTATTTTCCCCGGTTTTGATACAACGACGCCCTGTTGCCGCGGCCATTTCAGAAATTCAATTGAGGCGTAATCATGCTGCTTGAGCGATTCAGTTTAGAAAGGTTCTCCTGCGTTAAAAACAGGCACGGCGGTGTTCTCTTATTTCTTGCCGTTTTCCTGGCACTGGAATGGCTGACCCGAATCGCCCTCATGGTGAAGGCCGGCTCGGACATTTCCTATGATCTCAGTCTGTTGGCGTCATTTGGCTGGGGTTTCCTTTACGATA
>CAZIPU010000168.1:0-5160 GCA_964541005.1 uncultured Syntrophales bacterium
GACCATCAACTGGATCAAAAGCATGGGGGCTTCGGCGATTTTTCTTTCCCTGGCCATCTTCAGAATTTTCCAGCCCAAACAGTATCGCAAGATCGTCCAACAGCTTTTCTACATCGGTGCGAGGTCCACGTTGATTATCATGCTGGTCGGCCTGTTCACCGGTATGGTCCTGGGCCTTCAATCTTATTACGCTCTTGTCAAATTCGGTGCTGAAGGCGCCCTGGGAACACTGGTCGCTCTTTCTCTCGTCCGGGAACTCGGCCCCGTCCTGACGGCCATTATGATCACGGCCCGTGCCGGTTCCGCGATCACCGCCGAAATCGGCATTCAGCGCATTTCCGAGCAGATCGACGCCCTGGACACGATGCGGATCGATCCCCTCAAGTATCTCATCAGCCCCCGGATTGCCGCATCCGTCATCAGCTTCCCCATCCTGACGGCTTTATTCGACCTGATCGGCATCGTCGGCGGCTATGTATCCGTCGTCATCGTCTTAGGCGTCACGTCAAATACTTACTTCTATCGCGTCCAGTCCAGCCTCGAATTGAAAGACATCACGGACGGATTCATCAAATCCATCGTTTTTGCCCTCATTGTATCGACCGTCTGCTGCTTTCAAGGCTACTTCACCCATATGCGCTCCGACAGCCACGGTGCAAAGGCGGTCGGGCTTTCGACGACATCGGCGGTTGTCCTCTCCTGCGTGCTGATTCTCCTGTCGGATTACGTCGTAACATCCCTTCTATTGGTATAGCCCATGGAAACGCCCCTGATCGAATTTCAAAATGTTACGAAGCGTTTCGGGCCCAAAACAGTCCTTGAACAGATCAACCTCAAGATCTATGAAGGTGAGATCACGACGATCATCGGTCTCAGCGGTGGGGGAAAAAGCGTCCTTCTGAAGCATATTATCGGCCTCTTGCAGCCGGATGAGGGGACGATCCTCTTCCGGGGACAGCCCCTTCAACAGGGTAAACATCATCTGGCCGCTTTTGCCGCCGGCGAAATCAGTTACATGTTTCAGGACAACGCCCTTTTTGATTCCATGACCATCTATGAAAATGTCGCGCTCCCCCTGGCTGAAACGACCAACCTGACGAAAAAGGAAATAAGGCAACGTGTCATGGCACGGCTCGAACAGACGGAGCTCACCGAAGCGCGATATAAGTTCCCCTCGGAGCTGTCCGGTGGCATGCAAAAGCGGGCCGCTCTGGCGCGGGCGCTCATCATGGATCCCAAGATCGTTCTCTTCGACGAACCGACCTCCGGGCAGGACCCCGTCCGAAAAAACGCGATCCTCAGCATGATCGCTCAGTACCAGCGAAAATTCGGTTTTACGGCGATTCTGGTCAGCCATGAAATTCCCGACGTCTACTTTATCTCCAACCGCATCCTCGCCCTTTACGATCGGAAAATCGTATTCCAGGGCAGCCCCGAGGAACTGGAAGAATTCGACCATCCTTTCAACGATGAAGTGATTCACAGCCTGGAAGGCTTTCAGGAAGAATTGACGGGCCTTTACTCCCGGCGCCGTTTCAAGGTCCTCTACCATGGCCAGCTCAAACGGAGCACTCGCGGAGAAGTCTACTCCGTTGTCATTTTCTCGCTGGACTCGCCGGAAACCATTGTTGACAAATTGGGCTACGGCGCCGTTCAGGAAGCAATCCGCAGACTGGGTGGGTTCATCAACAAACACCTGGGGTCCATCGGTGGATTTTCCACCCGGTACAGCGCCCACCAATTCGTTACGGTGCTCCCCTACTCGGATCTGGATGAGGCAAACGATATTCTGCAAAAATTTATCGCAGATTTCCAGGAATATGGTATTCAAAACCTGGCGACCGGTGAAGTCGGACCGGGACCATCAGATGCCTGTATCGAGTTGTCCGTACAGGCCGGTCTCGCTCAAGGCCAGCCTTTTACGAAGATAGAAACGGTCATTGACGCGGCGAAGCAACAGCAGAAGGAAATCGGCCGAGTCATATGTTCCGCCAAGGAGTAAATGATGAAAAAGTTTGCCATGGAAACGACCGTCGGCATTTTTGTCCTGATGGGACTCGTCTTAATCGGTTATATGACCGTAAAACTCGGCCATGTCACCTTTTTTGGGGACGACTCCTACTCCGTGTATGCGCGATTCACCTCGGTTTCCGGTCTTAGGTCCGGCAATCCGGTGAAAATGCTGGGTATGGAAATCGGGAGGGTGCAGTCCCTTACGATCGATCAGGAAGATTTGAAAGCCGTCGTGGAATTGCGGATCAAAAATGGGATCAAGGTCTATGACGACGCCATTGCCTCGATCAAAACGGAAGGCCTGATCGGCGACCGTTATGTGAGCCTCGATCCGGGTGGCGGAGGATCTCAACTCTCTGCCGGCGCGGTCATCACCGAAACCCAACCGGCGGTGGATATTTCGGACCTGATCGGCAAGTATGCCTTCGGTGACATTGAAAAGAACGGGCAAACCAAACAAGAACCCTGAAAATCACTGAATAGAGGACGACATGAAAAAACATCTTATTTTAACCGCTCTCCTGGCAGTTTTCTTGTTCAGCGTGCCGGCCTACGCCGCAACGCCCCTGGAAACGATCAAGCTCAACGTCAACAAAGTGCTCGAGGTGCTGCGTGACCCCGCCCTGAAGGGTCAAGCGGCCAAGGAAACCAAGAAGGAACGGCTCCGCGCCGTCTACTACAAGATGTTCGATGAAATGGAACTTTCAAAGAGATCCTTGTCCCGAAACTGGAAGAAGCTGACACCTGAGCAGCAGAAGGAATTTGTTCGCCTGTTTCATCAGATTCTGGAAAATACCTACGCAGATCGGATTCTTGCATACAAGAATGAAAAAATTTCCTTCGACAGGGAATCCATGGTGTCGAAAACACAGGCAGAAGTGTTTACACGCTTTTTTACCGCCTCTGCAGAAATCCCGATCAATTATCGTTTGATCATGGTGGACGGCAACTGGAAGGTCTATGATATCGTCATTGAAAATGTAAGCCTGGTCCAGAACTATCGGACGCAATTCAATGATATTCTATCGAAAAATTCACCGGAAAAGCTGCTGGAAACCCTGCGAAAGAAAGTAAATCAATCGTAGTCCGGAAATTGATTTCATCCTTACCCCTGCGGAAAGACAAGGTTAGGAGTGTCTGATATGAAGCATTTACGCTCATCCCTCATATTGTTTTTGGTGCTTTTTGGTTGGTGTATTCACATCACTGCCGGCAATAGCCCCTTTTCCGTCTCCACGGTATGGGCTGCGTCGGAAGATGTGGCGGCTGCAGCAGAGAATCAAGACGCCGTTATGGACGAAGAAACAGCGGAACCTGCCGCGCAGGACGCCCCTTCTGCCGAAGCCCTTGCGGACGAACCATCGGATGAGGATTACGAAGGTGAGGATGATCAAGCCGTACAGGAACAGGACAATGGGAACGGCGTCCCTGCGATTGCGGACCCGATTGAACCGTTCAACCGGGCCATGTACCATTTCAACGACAAACTCTATTTCTGGGTCCTGAAACCGGTCGCGACAGGATACAATAAGGTTGTTCCAGAGGGGGCAAGGGTCTGCGTGAAGAATTTCTTTACCAATCTCGCGTTTCCCATCCGCTTTGTCAGCTCCACTTTGCAGGCGGATTTCAAGGGCGCCGCTCAGGAAACCGGACGGTTCGTCATCAATTCGATCTGGGGCGTTGTCGGATTTTTTGACGTGGCTTCTACGGAAGGGGTCAATCTCCCCAAACGGGATTCCGATCTCGGTGAAACCTTCGGTGTCTGGGGAATCGGCCAGGGATTCTACATCGTCTGGCCTGTCCTGGGTCCGTCCAGTCCGCGGGACACCCTGGGCACGGCGGGAGAGTTTTTCCTGTACCCCGTCACGTATCTGAATCCCTGGTATGTTCCCTCGGCAGTCAGGGCTTACGAGATCATCAATGCAACATCCTTGCGGATCGGCGACTATGAAGCCCTGAAAGGAGCCGCCATCGATCCTTATATCGCCATCCGGGATGCCTATGTCCAATATCGTTACAAGAAGATTGAAAAGAAACGATTAAAGCTTTCCGCCCCGGAACCCGCCCCGTTACCGGCGGAATCGGGAAAATAGAAAACGGATTATCAGGGCAATTCTTGTCCCGGTTGAGGATGCCCGGTTTCTGAGCCCTCGCGGCGATTATGATCGAGGATCTTGTTTCCCCTCCATGCCCTCAATCAGCGCCAGGACATTCTTCCCCAGAACGCGGTGATTATATCCGCCCTCCAAAATGGCAAAACATCCCGCGCCGCTCCTTTCCGCCGCATCCCTGACCATCTTGCCCATCTCGCGGTAGTCTTCCGTCAAAAGAAGCCCTCCCCAGTCCTCGGCATGATTGTCAAATCCTGCGGATATCCCGATGATGTCGGTTTCCTGTTCGTCCAGAAAATCTGCCACCGACCGCAGATAATGGTTCCGATTGGATGCGGACGGGTTGAAAATGGCGATGTGATCCAGTCCGCCCAGGATGTTGACTGTTCCGTCTCCGTAATGGAGATCAAAATCGAGGACAGCCGCTTTCCTGATCAGCCCCTGCCGCAACAACTTCGTCAAGGCAACGGCCATGTTGTTGAAATAGCAGAATCCCCACGCGCTGTCCTCGGAAGCATGATGACCCGGCGGTCGAATCAGGCCGAAGGCGGGTTCCTGAAGACCTATGCTGGCGGCCTGGATGGCCCCTCCCGCGGCCAGGGCCGCCATATCGTAAGTCCCTTCCAGGCGCACCTTCCGGATATGGCGTAGAGAGTGAACCCACTCGATGTCTTTATCCTCTGCTGGAACCGCCTGGATCCATTCGACCTTTCCTGAAAGGACCCGGGTAACCGCCTCCATTCTTCCCGCCGCGGCCGCCGGATCCGAGGCGTAAACCCGGTGAAAATCCTCGTGAAAAATGACCTTCATAGCCACTCTCCCCCTCTTCAATCTAGAAAGTGCACGTCTCGCAGAAGTTTCAGCGTGTTCTCTCCCGTCGGCATCTTTGGAATGTCCTCTTTCCCGACCCATCTCGCCTCCAGGGCATCATCGCGTCCACACGGACTACCGTCGATATAGGTTGCCGTCAGATCAACGATGACAAAATGGAATCGGATTCTCCCCTTCGCGTCACCCTCGATCAAATCGAAGACAT
>CAZIPU010000169.1:0-5134 GCA_964541005.1 uncultured Syntrophales bacterium
ATCCCCTCGGAGGCGAGATCGACGAGACGATCCATCACCGACCTTTCAAAAGGTTCCCCCTCCGCGGTCCCCTGTACCTCGATGAAACGGCCCGAGCCGGTCATGACGATATTCATGTCCACTTCAGCCCGGGAATCCTCTTCATACTCCAGGTCGAGGAGAACCGTTCCTTCAACGACGCCGACACTGATGGCAGCGACAAAATCCGTAACCGGCATTTCGGATATGATCCCCTTGGCAACCAGGCTCCGGCATAACTCAACAAGGGCAATAAACGCTCCCGTAATGGAGGCGGTTCTTGTCCCGCCATCCGCCTGGAGCACATCACAGTCGATATAAATTTGCCGTTCACCGAGCAGATCCAGATTGGTAACCGCCCGCAGAGACCGGCCGATAAGACGCTGGATTTCGTGGGTTCTTCCGCCGACGCGTGAATTCTCCCTGGCCGTCCGGTCCGGCGTCGAACCGGGCAGCATGGCATATTCCGCCGTCAGCCAGCCTTTACCCGTCCCCTTGAGAAAAGGAGGAACCCTCTCCTCCAGTTTCGCCGTGCAGAGCACTTTCGTATGTCCCATCTCAATCAGGACGGATCCCTCGGAAAACTCCAGGAAACGGTTGTTGATCCTGAGAGCCCTGATCTCATTCCAGAGACGGCCGCCGTTTCTTTCCATTGATGTCGATCCTACAGATTAAAATAATCGCGGATACCGCGGCCAAGTGCCCGGGCAATTTCCTTCTGACCGTCTTTCCCCAGGAGTTTATCCTTATCGCTCCGGTTGGTCAGGAACCCCAGTTCCACACAAACGGAAGGCGCGCTTAGGGTCGCCAGGATGGGAACAGGAACCTCTCTGATGCCGCGTCCCTTTCTGGGAAAGACTCCTTCCAGGTTTTTCTGAATCATCTGGGCCAGGCGAATACTGCCGTTCGTGTATTGCGTCTTCTCCATGTCCTTCACGATTTCCGGCGTCGCGGCAGCGGCACCGTTTTTCATGTACTTCTGACCGGGAAAACTGATCTCATAACCCGACGCTTCCGGACCGAAGCCCGCATTGACATGAAGGCTGATCAACAAATCGGGTTTCAATGCTTTCACCATCTTAATCCGGTCGTTTACCGAAACGGTCTTATCCGATGTTCTGGTCAACTGAACCTTTAATCGACCGTTCCCCCCTTCCAGAATCTTTTTCAAGGACAGGGCAACGGCCAGGGTGATATCTTTCTCCGTCGCCCGGCTGGAAACACTGACCCCGGCATCGGTCCCCCCGTGGGCCGGGTCGATGAGAATCCGATACGCGGATTGACCCGAAGATGGAGCGGAAACCGCTGCAAGCGGCACGATCAGCAGCAGGAAGACACTGTAAACGCAGGCTTTCATGAGAATGGATTTCATCATATGCTTTCGCTAATCTCTATAGGTTGATGCTGTGCCTCATACAGCATAGAAACCGGCCCTGTCAACAGGCAATTCTTTCAGACGTGCTTCATCCGCTCTACCGACTGGACGTTTTTGAGGCGCTTGATGGCCGACACGACCTTGTTGAACTGGTTCAAATCGTTCACATCGACCCGGAAGGTCAAGACGGCGTTCATATCTTCCCCCGTGTCGACATGAGCCTGGCTGATATTGACATCTGAAGAGGCAATCACGGCGCTGATCTCAGCCAGGGCCCCTTTCTTGTCCTTGCAAACCACCCGGATGTGAACGGGATAGGTATGACGTTCCTTTTTGTTCCACTCGAGTTCGACCAGGCGGTCCGGCTCCGCACCCTGGACATTGGGGCAATCGGCCTTGTGAACCGTAATGCCCCTCCCTCTCGAGACAAAACCTAAAATATCGTCCCCGGGGATGGGATCGCAGCATTTGCCGAAACGAACCATAATGTCTTCAATTCCTGTGAGAGAAATTCCCACTGAGGACTTGGGACGTTCCCTGCTCTGGACGGGCTGATCCCCCTTTTCCTCGGTTTTCTCCTCCGCTTCCGGCTCCGGCAGGATATAATTGACAACCTTTTTCGGTGACAATTTAAAATATCCCACCATAGCCAGCAGATCATCCAGGGAGTTTAAGGAATAATCCTCGAATAACTGTTTGATCTCATCCGATTTGATGAACTGGCCGTACTTGAGGTTCCGCTTCCGGAACTCCTTTTCCAGAAGATCCCGCCCGAAGGCGATGCTTTTGATCCGTTCTTCCGTGTTGATCCAGTTCTTGATCTTCTGCCTGGCCCGGGAAGTAACGGCATACTTGAGCCAGTCCTTGCTGGGGTGGGTTCCTGCCTGGGTAATGATCTCAACGGTGTCCCCGTTCTGGAGTTCGTACTTCAGGGGAACGATATTCCGGTTGACCTTTGCGCCGATGCACTGATTGCCGACATCGGTGTGAATGCTGTAGGCAAAGTCAAGGGGAGTCGATCCCTTGGGAAAAGACCGGACATCCCCGTTGGGCGTAAACACGTACACTTCGTCGGGAAACAGGGCCAGTTTCAGGTTGGACATGAATTCCCGGGGGTTGGTCAGGTCTTTCTGTACCTCCAGGAGTTCCCGGAGCTTCTTGATCTGTTCTTCGTCGCTCCCCTGATAAAGGGAACGCTTTTCCTTGTACCGCCAATGGGCGGCAATCCCCTCTTCCGCCCACTCGTGCATCTCCCGGGTCCGGATCTGAATTTCCACCCGTTCACCATAGGGACCGATGACCGTCGTGTGGAGGGACCGGTAGTTATTCACCTTGGGGATGGCGATATAGTCCTTGAACCGTCCGGGAATTGGTTTCCAGTGGGAGTGAACAATGCTCAGGGCCTCATAGCAGTCCCTTTCCTTGTCCGAATCGAGAATGATGCGGAAAGCCGTCAGATCGTACACTTCGTCAAAATTGATTCGCTGTTCCTGCATCTTCTTATAGATGCCGTAGAAATGCTTTGCCCGGCCCTCCACCTCGCCTTTCAGGTCGTACTTCGCGATTTCCTCGGTAATGATTTTTCGTACCTCCTCCGTGTAGCGTTCCCGTTCCTGCTTTTTCTTGGCAACCCGTTTGGACAGGTCGCTGTAATCCTCGTAATTCAGATAGCGAAACGCCAGGTCTTCCAGTTCGATCTTCATCCAGTTGATCCCCAAACGGTTCGCCAGGGGGGCGAAGACTTCCATCGTTTCCTTGGCGATATCCTTCTGTTTCCCCGGAGGATGAAACTCGAGGGTCCTCATGTTATGGACCCGGTCCGCCAGCTTGACGAGGAGAATCCGGATGTCCGTGGACATGGCGAGGATCATCTTGCGGAAATTTTCCGCCTGCCTTTCCTCCTTGCTGCCGAAGGTGATTTTGCCGATTTTGGTCAGGCCGTCGACCAGGAAGGCCACATCCTTGCCGAAGGCCGCTTCGATTTCGGGAAGGGTCGCCAGGGTATCCTCCACCGTATCATGGAGGAGGCCGGTCACGATCGTCGCCGGGTCGACCTCCATGCCAACGAGAATGCCCGCCACCTCCATCGGGTGGGTCAGGTAGGGTTCGCCGGAGAGACGCACCTGCCCCTGATGAACCGTCGCGGAAAAGATGTAAGCCTTTTCAACGATTTCCAACTCCTGAGGAGTCAGGTAGGTCCCGGCTTGATCTAGGATATCGGTAATGCGCAACATAGCGATTCTTTAACTCGGATTACATCGACGAAAAACCGAAGTGGGAGCTTTGTATACTAACTCACCCGGTCCAGTTCCGCTTTGACGGCCGACACAAGATAATCGGCAACGCCGGCGAGATCGACACTCGACACCTCACCGGTTTTGCGGATCTTGACCTCGACTTTTCCTTCCGCAAGCTTTTTGGGTCCGATCGTTACGCGATAGGGAATCCCGATCAGGTCGGCATCCTTGAATTTGACTCCCGCCCTCTCATCCCGATCGTCAAGGAGGACATCGATTCCTCTTTCTGTCAGGACCTGGTAGAGATCCTCCGCGGTTTTGGCAAGGGCTTCCTCGTTAATGTTCACAGGCGTGATGATAACCTGGAAGGGAGCAATCGGCACAGGCCAGACGATACCATCATCGTCGTGGTATTGCTCGATGGCGGCGGCCACGGTTCTCGTCGTCCCGATACCGTAACACCCCATGATCATGACCTGTTCCTTTCCGTTCCGGTCCAGATAGACGGCCTTCATGGCCTTGCTGTATTTTGTTCCCAGTTTGAACACGTGCCCCACCTCGATCCCCCGGGCAAAGGTTAAGGTGCCCCCGCAGCGGGGGCAGACATCGCCTTCCCGGACGACCCGCAGATCGGCAAAGGCACCGACCCGGAAATCCCTCTCGCGATTGACGTTTTTAACATGGTAGTCCTCGCGGTTCGCCCCCATGACCATGTTCCGCATGCCCATGATGGAATAATCGGCAACGATCCGGGTCTTGATCCCCACGGCGCCGGCAAATCCCCGGGGAGATCCCGTCGCGGCCAGGATCATGTCGTCTCCCGCCAGCTCCAGTTCGTCGCAACCCAGAAAATTCTTGACCTTGATTTCATTGACCTCTTCGTCTCCCCGGACAAGTACAGCCACGGCGTCTCCGTCGGCGTTAAAAATCAGGGTTTTGACCACATTCTGAGGGGTAACCCCCAAAAAGGCACACACTTCTTCGATGGTCCGGACCTCGGGCGTATGCACTTCTTCCAGGGAAAGCAGGTCTCCCGCCGGAGCCGTTGTTTCTTCCGGCTTGGGAATCTCCGCCTTTTCCAGATTCGCCGCATAGTCACAGCCTTCGCAATAGACAACGCCGTCCTCTCCGCTGTCGGCCATCACCATGAATTCGTGGGAGGAACTGCCCCCGATGGAACCCGTGTCGGCCTCGACGGCGCGAAACATCAAGCCGCAACGGGAAAAGATCCGGTGATAGGCGTCAAACATCTTCCGGTAACTGAGGTCGGCGCCTTCGCTGTCGGCGTCAAAGCTGTAGGCGTCTTTCATGCCGAATTCCCGGCACCGCATGACGCCGAAACGGGGACGGATCTCGTCGCGAAACTTTGTTTGGATCTGATAGAGGTTGCGGGGAAGCTGACGGTAGGTCTTGATCTCGTTGCGTACGAGATCGGTGATCACTTCTTCATGGGTGGGCCCGAGGCAGTAGTCCCGGTTGTGGCGGTCCTTGAAACGGAGCAGTT
>CAZIPU010000170.1:0-5089 GCA_964541005.1 uncultured Syntrophales bacterium
CCCATGGCGGCGGCGATACCGATGGCCGGAGCGCCCCGGATGGTCAGGTCGTTGATCGCGTCAATCACCTGACGATAATTTATACAGGTCAGGTACCGCTCTTCCTGCGGCAGGCGCTTCTGATCGATCATGACGACCGCATCGTCCTGCCAGTCAATTGTTTTGATCATGCCTGATCCAGCTTCTTTTTCAGGAGCTCGTTAATCAACTGCGGATTGGCCTTTCCCTGGGTCATCTTCATCACCTGACCGACAAAGTATCCGAAAAGCTTGTCTTTGCCGCTCCGGTACTGGGCCAGCTGGTTCGGGTTGGCACGGATGACATCGTCAATGGTGCCGGCCAGAGCATCCTCGTCGGTAATCTGGATCAGGCCCTTTTCCTCGATAATCGCCCGGGGCGGCTTACCCGTTTGGTACATCTCCAGGATCAAATCTTTGGCCATTTTGCCGCTGATGGTTCCCTCTTTGATCAGATTGATCATGTCTCCCAAAGAAGCCGCCGACATGGGGCAGTTGCGGATATCCCCCTTGTCCTCATTGATGAAACGCAGGAGGTCCCCCATGACCCAGTTGGCCGCGAGCTTGGGTTTACGGCAAACCTTTACGACGTCCTCGTAATACTCCGCCAGGGCTTTGCTCGTCGTGAGGACGCCTGCGTCGTAGGGTGGAATCTCATACTCCCGAATGAACCGTTCCCGTTTCTCCAGAGGCAGCTCCGGCAGGGTGCCTTCAACCTCTCTGACCCAGGCTTCGTCCACCCGGATGGCAACCAGATCGGGATCGGGGAAGTAACGGTAATCGTGGGCTTCTTCCTTGCTCCGCATGGAAAGGGTCACGCCCTGGGTGTCATCCCACAGTCGGGTTTCCTGGACGACTTCGCCGCCGCTTTCCAGAATATACTCCTGTCTTTTGATCTCGTATTCCAGGGACCGTTGTACGTTTCGGAAAGAATTCAGGTTTTTCAGTTCCGCCCGGGTGCCGAAGGTTTCCTGTCCCTTCGGACGCAGGGAGACGTTGGCATCGCAGCGGAAGCTCCCCTCTTCCATGTTACCGTCACAGATTTCCAGGTAGACGAGCATTTCGTGAAGACGGCGCAGATAGGCGGCGGCCTCTTCCGCGCTGCGGATGTCCGGCTCACCGACGATTTCGATAAGGGGAACGCCCGTGCGGTTGAGATCGACGTAACTCGACGGCAGGTGCTCGTCGTGCACCAGTTTGCCCGCGTCTTCTTCCATATGGATCCGGGTGAGACCGATACGTTTTTTGCCCGCCTCGGTTTCGATATCCACGTAACCGCCCTCGGCCAGGGGAAGGGCGTACTGGGAAATCTGATAGCCCTTGGGCAGGTCGGGATAGAAGTAGTTCTTCCGGGCAAAGTTGCTCATTTCATTGATCCGGCAATGGGTGGCCAGGGCCATTTTCATGGCGTATTCCACGACCCTTTTATTCAGAACGGGCAGCACGCCGGGCATGCCCAGGCAGACGGGACAGGTATGGCTGTTCGGCGCCGCGCCGAACTCGGCGGAGCAGCCGCAAAAGATCTTGGATTTCGTTAAAAGCTGGGCATGGACTTCCAGCCCGATAACCGGTTCGTATTCCATTACAGGTCAGGTCTCCTTCTTTCGATATGGGCGTGTTTCTCATAGTTGTGGGCAATTTGGAGGAGCTTCCCCTCTTCGAAATGCCCCGCCAGAAACTGGACGCCTACAGGCAGGCCCTGGCTGCTGTAGCCGCAGGGAACGGAAATGCCGGGAATGCCTGCCAGGTTGGCAGATATGGTAAATATGTCGGACAGATACATCTGTAGCGGATCGTCCGTCTTTTCCCCGAGTTTGAAGGCCGGCGTCGGCGACGTTGGGGTCAGAATGACGTCACACCGCTTGAAGGCTTCGTCGAAATCCTCCTTGATCCGTGCCCGAACCTGAGAGGCCTTTTTATAGTAGGCATCGTAATATCCCGAAGAGAGAGCGTAGGTGCCCAGCATGATGCGGCGCTTCACCTCCGGTCCGAACCCTTCGGAACGGGACTTTTTGTACATATCCAGGAGATCACGGCAGTTTTCCGCCCGGTAACCGTACTTGACACCGTCGTAGCGGGCCAGGTTTGAACTGGCCTCGGCGGGGGCAACGATATAGTAGACGGCGACACAGTAGTCCGTGTGGGGAAGCGTGACGTCGATGCATCTGGCACCCTGATCCTCCACCACCCGGATTGCTTTTTTAACCGCGGCAAGGACTTCCGGATCAATGCCTTCCATGAAGTACTCCCGGGGAATGCCGACAGTCCAGCCGGCGAGGTCCCGATTGAGAAAAGCGCGATAATCCGGGACATCCTGCGGAACCGATGTCGAGTCTTTCGGGTCGTAACCCGCGATGGCATTCATCATGATGGCGCAGTCCTCGACATCCTTCGTGAAGGGGCCGATCTGATCGAGGGAAGAGGCAAAGGCGATGAGTCCGAATCGGGATACCCGCCCGTAGGTGGGCTTCATTCCCACGACCCCGCACAGAGAAGCGGGTTGGCGAATCGATCCCCCGGTATCCGTACCCAGGGAGGCGATGCACTCATCGGCCGCCACGGCAGCGGCGGAACCGCCGCTGGAACCGCCCGGAATCCGGTCCAGCGCCCAGGGATTGCGGGTAACACCGAAGTAAGAGGTCTCCGTGGAAGACCCCATGGCAAACTCATCCATATTGGCCTTGCCGACAAAAACCGCTCCGGCCCGCTTTAAAATCTCCACAACCGTGGCATCATAGGGGGGAATAAAGTTATGGAGGATATGTGACCCGCAGGTCGTTTTGAACCCCTTCGTACACAGGATGTCCTTCAGGGCAATCGGGATCCCGCAGAGCTCACCCCCGGTGTCCTTCCGGATTTCTTGATCCGCCTCGGCCGCTCCTCTTAAAGCCTCCTCCCGCAAAAGGCTGATGTAGGCGTGGACCTTCCCCTCCACCTGGTCGATCCGTTTGAATACGGACTCGACGATATCCACGGAAGTGATTTCCCGGGAGAGAAGTTTTTCCTTTAATTCATGAATGGTCAGTTGATTCAGTTCCATATGATCCTCAATATTTATTCTATCACCTTGGGTACGCGGAAACTGTTTCCCCTGGTCTCCGGTGCATTCGCCAGCGACGCTTCGTTCGACAGGGAGGGGATGACCGTGTCCTCGCGGAACGCGTTTACAAGGAACATGGCATGGGTCATCGGCGAAACGTCGGTTGTTTCGGCCTGGTTCAGCTTATCAATGTACGTCAGGATATCGTTCAACTGCAGGGTGAACTTCTCCGTCTCCTCTTCCCCGAACTCCAACCGGGCCAGGTGTGCGACGTATTCGACTTCTTCTTTCCGGATCTTCAACTTGTCTTCCTTTCTTTTTCTGCTTTTCTTCCGTGAGCAATAACGGCAGAGAGCATTTCCAAAACCAATGCGGGCCTCAGATGGTCCGCCGAAATTACAACCCCGGCCAGAACGGCCTGATCTGATCGAGTACCCGATCCACCTCGGCAAACGAACTCACCCGGCTCGAACCCTCCATTGCATCCAATTTTTCCCCCGACATGCGGGTTTCATCCCGCAGTTCCTTCAACACGGCCTTGACCGATTCCGCCAGGGCGGGCAGGTGATAGCCACCCTCCAGGGCAAGGACCACCCTCCCCTTGCAGCAGGTGTCCGCCTCGTCCATCAGGATCCGGGTCAGGGCCGCATATCCCCGGGGCGTCATCCGCATGCTCCCCAGGGGATCATCCTCATGGGTGTCGAATCCCGCCGAAACCAGGATCAACTCCGGCTTGAACTGCCGGATAACCGGAACAAGAAGCGTCCGGAATATCCGGACATACAATCCGTCATCGGCGCCGAAGGTCAGGGGACAGTTGATCGTGTATCCCGCACCCGCGCCATGTCCCGTTTCGCGGAAATGTCCCGTACCGGGATAGAATGGAAACTGGTGAATCGAGAAATACAGAACGTGATTATCATCGTAGAAGCTGTGCTGGGTGCCGTTTCCATGATGGACATCCCAATCGACGATCAGAACCCGGCGGACTCCGCATTGCATCAGGGCATGCCGGGCACCAATGGCCACGTTGTTGAAGACACAGAACCCCGCGGCGCTGTCCGCTTCGGCATGGTGTCCCGGCGGCCGGACCAGGGCGAAGGCGTTGTCCAGCCTGCCGCCCAGAACGTGATCGACGGCATGACACAGGCTTCCGGCGGCGAGCCGGGCAACATCATAGGTATCTTCCGTCGCATCCGTATCGGGATCGAGGGAAACCCTGATCCGGCCCTTCGTTCGGGCAATCCGCTCGATATAGGATTGCCGGTGCACCCGCTCCAGCATCTCCTGCGACGCTTCCCGAGGCGGTATTTCAAAGAAACGCCCCAGCATGTCGGGGGCTTCCAGCATCTTGTGGACCGCCTTCAATCGCGCCGGCGATTCCGGATGGGTCCAATCGTTACCGTGGAGGAGAAATCGATTATCCTTGACGAGGCCTGTTTTTCGATACATCGCCTGTAATATCCGTGATGTCCGGGCCGGTTCCATGATGATGACCTATCCATGACCGCGCTTGCGGCGTTTATCACAAAACCCCCTGAAAAGCAAAAGATTTCAGCCGGATTAGGCCGAGATAAATCCGTTGACAAAAAGAACGGGCCGTATATATAGTTCCCCGAATTTACCAGGAGGAATGGGAAGATGTTTGGTATCGGCATGCCCGAACTGATTTTGATCGGCCTTGTGGCCTTAATCGTCGTCGGCCCCAAAAAGCTGCCCGATCTTGCCAAAACCCTGGGAAAGGGCTTGAGCGAATTTCGTAAAACCGCCAGCGATGTGACGGACGGCCTGAAGGAAACGGTGAAAGCCGATGAGATCAAAAAGGATGTGGATTCCATGAAAAATTCCCTGCTCTACGGCCGGGACGACGAAGAATCATCGGGCAACGCCGAAGCCGGTCCTTCCCCGGAAAATACGAAGAACACTCCTTTTCCCGATACCCATGACAAAGGGAAGGACAGTTGAGTGATCGGATAAGCGTCCGTCACGAATCAAGGCTTTTATGGAAAACCCTACCGAGGAAAAATTACCC
>CAZIPU010000171.1:0-5086 GCA_964541005.1 uncultured Syntrophales bacterium
GTAATAATCACGCAAAATGATTACAGGATTCAATTTCAACGACAGTCGAGACTGTCCGTTGACGTCATCAGAAGAACGTAAAAATTCCAACACAACTGGAAATCCAGACAAAGAAAGGAGATACGACATTGGCTGACGAAATTGGTATGAAACAGGTAAAATCGGTATGTAACATGTGTCAGGGGGCAGATACTGGAATTATTGGCTATTCCAAGGACAACGTTCTGCTCAGGGTGGAGGGGGATCCGGAATCTGCGCCTTGCTACGGCAGAATATGTGTCAAAAGCCAGTCAACTCCTTTCGGGATCAATAACCCCAACCGGGTCCTGAAGCCGATGGTGCGGACGAATCCCGAGAAGGGCATCGGTGTCGATCCGAAGTGGAAGGAGATCTCCTGGGAAGAGGCCTATGACCTGATCATTCCGCGGTTGAAAAAGGTCCGGGAAGAGAACTCCCTCAAGCTGTGTCTCAATACGTTCGATTACCCGTCATTGGATATGGCCGGTCCCCTGATGCTGGGCTTCGGGGCGCAGTTCTACTTCGGCGGGGCGACCTGGTGCGGCTGGTATCACAATGTCTGCTACCAGTGGCATCTAAGCTTCTTCCGGGAAGCCGATTATGAGAAGTGCAACTACCTGCTGCTCTGGGGGACCCAGGCCGGACATATCCTGGATGCCCTTCCTGTCAACTCTGCGAAGAAACTGGCGGATGCCCGGGCCAGGGGTATGAAGATGGTCGTCATCGACCCGGTCTGCACCCCCTGTGCCGGGAAGGCTGACGAGTGGATTCCCATCAAACCGGGGACGGACGGCATGCTGGGCCTGTGTTTCCTGAACCTGATGATTAATGAATACGGCCTCATCGACAAACCTTTCATCAAAACGAAGACAAATGGTCCCTACCTGATCGGGCCTGACCAGCACTACGTAAGGGATAAGGAAACGAACAAGCCCATGGTCTGGGATCTGGAGAAGAACAAGGCGGTGCCCTTCGACGAGGGATCTGCCGATCTTTCTCTTGCCGGCGAATACGAGGTCAACGGTGTCAAGTGCCACCCCGCTTTCGAACTGATGAGCAACCATGTCAAGAAATACACAGTCGAGAAGGCATCTCAGGTGACGACGATTCCGGCGGAGACGATTCGGCGCATTGTCAAGGAATTCGGCGAAGCCGCGCAGATCGGCAGCACGACTGTCGTAGACGGGACGGAACTGCCCTATCGTCCGGCGTGTCTCCTGACCGGCAAGGGTACCGCCAATCACCGCCACTCCAACCACACGATTTTCGCGATTGAGATGATCAACGTCCTGACCGGGGGCGTCAATGTTCCCGGCGGGGTCCTGGGGATCAGCACAAATTACAAAAGACGCTGGGGCATTCAGGCGGATCCTGATGGGATCAACCTCTCCCCGAACGGTACCTACTGGCATTTCGGCGCCTTCGATTCCTATCCGGCCCGTCCTGTCCAAAAGCCCATGACCTACGGTCTTTTCGACCTCACCCCGGCGAACGCCTTCAGCGACAACTTCTGGCCCATCTCGCTGGAGAACCCTAAAAAATTCGGGTTCGATTATGATATCGAAATTTTTATCACGGCCCACACCAATCCCATCGCCGGCTACATCAGTCCCGTCCTGATGGCGGAGCTGTTCAAGAAATTTAAATTCGTCGTACAATTTGCCTTGGAAATCAACGAAGCGACGGAAATGGCCGATCTGGTGTTACCGAACGCTCACTGGGCTGAACGATATGATCCCTTTGCTAACCTGCCCTTTAAGTTCCAGGGTGTAGGAGAACAGGACTGGTACTGGTTTTTCCGACGTCCCATGGTTCAGCCGCCTAATCCGGAGATTAAGCACTGGATGGATATCATGCTGGAAATCTATGACCGGGTTGGCTGTATGCCGGATCTGCTAAACTGGTGCAATATCCTGTGGTCCCTGAAGCCGGAGAATGCCTTTGATCCTCAGAAGAAATACACCCGCCTGGAAATGTACGATCACTTCATGAAGGATCGCCATGGTGTGGGGATCGACTATTTCGAAAAAAGCGGCACCCAGGTCCTCAGGATGAAAAAGGAAGTCGATGAGAAGTACCCCGGTCCGTTCGTCCCGGGCCGCTACAATATCTATATGGAGTACTGGATCAAGGCAGGTGAGGATGTCAAACGCGTCGTAACGGAGATGGGACTGGAGAAGGAGTGGGATACGGACGATTACAAGCCGCTCCTGGATTGGTCGCCGGGCCGTTCTTTTGAGCCGGTCGGGGATTACGATCTCCATTTGGTCAATTTCAAGACGGCGGTTCACAGCGGGTCCTGGTCAATGAATAATCCTCTGCTTCTGGAAGTCGGCCACACCTATCCCTGGGTCTACGGGGTGATGATCCACCCGGAGCAGGCCAAGAGAAAAGGCGTCAATGATGGAGACGAGATCTGGATCGAGTCGGAGTACGGCTACCGGGCCAGCGGCAAGGCACATGTGACGGAAGGCATCCACCGCGACTGCATCGGCATATCGGGCGTCGGCGGGCGGCTTGCTTACGGCGAACCGGTCGGTAGGAAGGAAGGACCGTCCTGGAACATGTTTTTCGGGCAGAACTTGGACAACATGGACAAGATGAACAGTTCTCTGGACTCGGCCATCAGAGTCAAAATATACAAGGCATAGGAGGTAAACCGTGATCAGATATGGAATGACCATTGATTTGAAGCGCTGTATCGGATGCCAGTCGTGCACCATGGCATGCAAGATGAAAAATGGGACGCCTCCGGGCATCTTTTATCGCAAGGTTTTTGAAAAGGTGACCGGTAAATATCCGAATATAAAGCGCAGTTACATACCGACGAATTGCATGCACTGCGACGATCCGCCGTGCGTGAGAAACTGTCCCTCCGGCGTGTTTTACAAGCGGGACGACGGGGTGGTGATGTACGACAACAGCAAATGTTATGGGGCCCGGGTATGCCGGATGGTTTGCCCCTATGAGGCGATATCGTTTATTGAGAAGGTGGAGCCCTATTTCCCGAATGGATTTACGCCGATTGAGAAGTACTGGGATAACGCATCCAAGGAGGGGACGGCCGCGAAGTGTGATTTCTGCATCGACCGGGTGACGTCCGGCCTGAAGCCGGCCTGCGTGAAAACGTGCCCTACGGAAGCACTGAAGTTCGGAGATCTGAACGATCCCAACAGTGACGTTTCCAAACTCATTCTGGCCCGGGGCGGGTACCAGATGCACGCTGAACTGGGTACGAACCCGTCGGTGTATTATCTTCCATAGGAGGTAGACTATGATATCGAATGAGGCAACCAAACGAGTTGAAGCGCTGCCGGCCTATACGCGGCTTATTCCGGAGAGGCAGGAAATTACAAGCAAGTACAATGTTCAGACCGACTGGAAAATAGTCGAGGTCCTTTCCTTCTATCTGGGAGGCGTTGGGACTGGACTTTATCTTTTGTCCCAGGTATTTGATTACGTGATCGGCTTGATCGTAGGATACCTGCTGGTCGTCGTCTGTAAAAACGGCGCCCATCTGCTGGCTTCCTCCAAGCCCTTCCGAGCGATGGGCGTTTTGAGGAAACCGGGGACGTCCTGGATCAGCCGGGGCGCTTACAGTATCTTCATCTTCGCTGTCCTGGGGTTGGCGGACATTGCTTTCCGAACCGGGATGGCCACAACGGAAAATGCCATGCTGGTCAGTGTGGTGTCGATTCTGACGGCCATGGCGGCTTTCTTCATTATGGCCTATGTGGGCTTCGTGTTTGCGGAAGCCCGCAACATCGGCTTCTGGAATTCCCCGATTATTCCGGTTCTGATCATCAGCTACTCTTTCTGCATGGGTTACGCCCTGTTTCTGGTGCTGGCCCCGTTTACAGCGAATCAGTTCGACTTTCCGGCCCTTGCCCGGCAGTTTCTTCTGACCCTGGCGGCCACAACGCTGCTGATTTTCATCCTGTTGACTGTTGTGAAGCGGATGACGAAATCGGCACAGCAGGCAGCGAGCATGCTTATTACGGGCAAGTACAGCCTGATGTTCGGGTTTGGTGTGATCATTGCCGGATTGCTGGTCCCGATCTGCATCGTCGGCTATTATTTGGCGAATGCGGCGGCGGCCTCAGGCTCTCTGTTGAGTATAGCCGGAATTCTGACCATCATCGGCGGGCTGTTGTTTGAGATGTGTTTGATCTCGGCCGGAGTTTATCGCCCCATTGTCGATGCAGACTGAGTTGAACTGAAATTGTATTAATAGAATTTTTGGGGACGAAGTTTCATCTCTTAAAAGGAGCACATGGTTTGCCGGTTATTCACCCTCCCACCAGCCGACAGGCCATGTGCTCCCCTCCTGTGAGCGAGGGAATCTGGAAAAGTTTTGATTTTTTCCGAACCGCATGCAAGTATAGGATAAAAATGCAATTTCGTTAAGAGCGACGGCAACATGAAAGTAACCCTCCAAGTACTCAGTCCGATTATACGCAAAGCAATTGGTTGGAACGATGGAAAATTCGAAGAAATCTGTCAATTTCAAGGCGATACGATTGGCGATCTCTTGAAGGCCGTGTGTGATCATGAGGGGAAAAGCCTCTATGAGCGTTTCATGGAGGACGACGGCATGATATCCCGTTCCTATATTCACCTCAATGGGATTTCTTTCCTGCGCCCTGAAGATCTGCGGCGAGCACTCAAAGACGGGGAAAAGCTTGCCATTTTAGGAAATCTGGCCTGCTGTGGCGGCGGGTAGCTTTTTCGCGTTTTTCTCCCCCTTTTTCTTTGTCGTGTCTACAATCAGATCGATATTCGATTGACACGGCAGTCCTTTGTTTTTATAAGTCTTCTCATGCGGAAAATCTTTCACCTTTAACAACAATATCTTATACAATGTGCGCACACTTACGTTTTGGAGATCAAATCCAATAACAGAAGGAAGGGAGTTTTTTTATGCAAAATCAAAAGTCATGGTTCATCTTATCTTTTGCTGCCCTGGCGTTTTTTGTTTTGGGCATTTCAACGGTTTTTGGTGCAAATCCGACGTCGGTTTCGCCTGTGGTAAAGAAATTTTCCTTCACCGTGAACGATCTGAACAATG
>CAZIPU010000172.1:0-5064 GCA_964541005.1 uncultured Syntrophales bacterium
TGCAGGAGGATTACGTCAAGAACTACACCAACGCCTCCTTCCTGGTGAATCCGGCTTTCAAACTGCCGGCGGACAACAACGGCGTCTTTTCCGGTCTCGTAGACGGCAAGTACGACAAGGCGACCTGGTCCTACCAGACGGGCCCCGATGGGGTGATCCTGAAGGATCCCACCCTGACGAATCCCAACAGCGTGTTTCAGCTCCTGAAGAAGCATTATTCCCGTTACAACCTGGATTTGGTTTCCAAAATTACGGGAACGCCGAAGGAAGGGCTCCTGGAAGTCTACAAGACTTTCGCGTCTACCGGAAAACCCGACAAGGCGGGGAACATTCTCTATGCCATGGGCTGGACCCAGCATACGGTGGGAACCCAGAATATCCGGACCATGTGCATCGTTCAGCTTCTGCTGGGGAACATGGGGATCGCCGGCGGCGGCGTTCAGGCCCTGCGGGGAGAAGCCAACGTCCAGGGTTCGACGGACTACGGCCTTTTGTTCCATATTCTGCCCGGCTATCTGAAAACGCCTGCGGCATCACTCCCGACGCTTCAGGCTTACAACGAAAAGAACACGCCCACCACGAAAGAGCCTAACAGCTTGAACTGGTGGAAAAACACCCCCAAGTATATGGCAAGCTACATCCGGTCGGTTTACGGCATGAACGCAACGCTTGAAGAGGCCTATCAATACATGCCCAAGGTTGATGATGGCGTAAACTATTCCTGGCTGGCTCTCTTCGACGCCATGTACAAGGGGAAATTTACCGGCTTCTTCGCCTGGGGCATGAACCCCGCCTGCAGCGGTGCTCATTCCAACAAGGTCCGCGAGGCTCTGGGGAAACTCGACTGGCTGGTGAATGTCAATCTCTTCGACAACGAGACCGGTTCCTTCTGGCGTGGTCCCAACATGGACCCGAAGAAAATCAAGACGGAAGTTTTCATGCTCCCGTGCGCCGCTTCGGTGGAAAAAGAGGGAAGCATCAGTAACAGCGGCCGCTGGATGCAGTGGCGCTATAAGGCTGTCGATCCGCCGGGAGTGGCTATGCCCGACGGCGAGATCATGACGGAGCTCTTATATAAGGTAAAGGAGCTCTATGCGAAGGAAGGGGGTGTCTTCCCCGAGCCCATTACAAAATTGACCTGGAATTACGGTCCCAAGGGCGCCGACGGCAAGATCCGTATTTATGATCCCCATGCGGTGGCCAAGGAAATCAACGGGTTTTTCCTGGAAGATAAAAAGGTCGAGGATCCCGTCAAAAAGGGCGAATTCAAGGAGTTCAAGAAGGGCGATCCCGTTCCGGCTTTCGCCTGGTTACAGGATGACGGTTCGACCTCGTCCGGTTGCTGGATTTACTGTAATTCCTACGCGGACAAGGGGAACCTCGCCGCCCGGAGAAACAACAAGGATAACTCCAATATCGGTCTTTACTCGGAGTGGTCGTGGTGCTGGCCGGTCAACCGTCGCATCATCTATAATGGCGCCTCCGTTGACATCAATGCCAAGCCCTACGACATGAAGCGGGCCGTGATCTGGTGGAACGGCGAGAAGTGGGTCGGCGACATACCCGACGGCGTGGGCAATCCCGGTTCGGGGAGACCGCCGTTCATCATGAAACCCGATGGCGTGGCGAGTCTCTTTGGCCCCGGCATGGTCGACGGGCCTTTCCCCGAGCACTACGAGCCCCTCGAGTGTCCCGTGGAAAAGAATATGATGTCGCCCCAGATGAACAACCCGGTCATCAAGCGGTGGGATAAGAAGGGCGTGGGCTCTGAGCTGGATGCAGTGGCCAGTTGCGATCCACGGTTCCCCTTTGTGTGCAGCACCTACCGGGTGAGCGAACACTGGCAGACGGGCGTTCTGACCAGATGGTGTCCGTGGCTGGCGGAAATGCAGCCGGAGATGTTCGTTGAAATGAGCGAGGAGTTGGCCAAGGAAAGAGGTTTCAAAAACGGCGAGCGCGTGGTGGTCAAATCCGCCCGCGGTGAAGTCGAGGCCGTCGCGCTGGTGACGCCCCGCTTCAAGCCCTTCAAGATCGGCGACACGGTGATTCATCAGGTCGGTATTCCCTGGCATTTCGGTTGGATTACGACCGCGGACAGACCCTACAACGAAGGAGATAAAAAGGCTGAAGTCTTTACTACTGGGGATGCGGCCAATCTCCTGACACCGACGATCGGCGATGCGAATACGATGATCCCCGAGAGCAAGGCCTTCATGGTCAATGTCGTCAAGAAGGGGGTGAAATAAATGGCTGAGAAAGCAAAATTAATCGATTTGTCGAAATGTACCGGATGCCGCGGTTGCCAGTTGGCCTGCAAGCAGTGGAATCAGCAGCCGGCCCGGCAGACGACCAATACCGGAAGCTATCAGAACCCGCCGGATTTACAGTGGAATACCTGGACCCTGATTCGGTTCCAGGAAGTGGTGACGAAGGATCAGGGCTTGAAGTGGCTTTTCCGGAAAGACGGCTGCATGCACTGTACCGATGCGGCCTGTGTCAAGGTTTGCCCCAGCGGGGCCCTGTCTTATTCAGGAATTGGTTCCGTTGACCTCAATAACGAGCGGTGCATCGGTTGCAAGGAGTGCGTCTCGGCTTGTCCGTTCTCCATTCCGCGCTATGATGCCGATACGGACAGAATTTATAAGTGCACGCTCTGTACGGATCGCATTATGGCGGATCTTCCCCCGGCCTGTGTCCGGGCTTGCCCGACGGGCACCCTGCAGTTCGGCGATAAGGAGGCGATGCTGAAGAAGGCCTACGAGCGGGCGAAGGAGTTGGGCGGCGACGCCTCGGTTTACGGCGACAAGTTTGTCGACGGGACGCACGTGATTTATGTGCTGCCGGAGAAGGTGGACGTATACGAGAAGCTGCCGGAGAAGCCGAGCGTGCCTCTGTCCATCATTGTCTGGAAGGATCTGTTGAAACCCCTGAGTCTCCTTGCCGCGGGCGGTGTCCTGGCAGGGTCGTTCCTCCACTACATCATCCACGGTCCGAAGACCCCGGATGAGGACAATCAATAAAGGAAGGGGTGAAAAGAGATGAAAAAGGGATTAATCAAGGCAACGGATGCGTTTGAGCGCGTCGTACACTGGAGTCTGGCGTTGTCGTGCCTGCTTTTGTGCATCACCGGTTTGGGGATGATGTTTCACTCCTTCAATTTTATTGGTGACATGATGGGCGGGTTGCGGTCGCTGAAGTATGTACACAATTTTACGGGGTTGTTTTTTGGTGTGGCCCTGTACTTTACGATTCGGATGTGGTGGAAGGAAGCGGGCGTTTTTTCCTTCCCGGAGGATATTGACTGGATCAAGGTTGCGGGCGGTTACCTGTGGCATGTGGACAAGGTTCCCGAGGTTGGGAAGTACAATCCGGGACAGAAGGCATTTTTCCTGGTGGTGGCGGGTTTCGGGCTCATCATGGTTTTGACGGGACTGATCATGTGGTTTCCGTTGAGTTTTCCGGCGATGCTGGTTCGTTGGATGTTTGTCCTGCATGCGCTGGGTTTCGTGACGATTTTTGCATTTTTCTTCATTCACCTGTACCTGGGGACGATCGGATCTCCGGGATCGGCGCCGGCGATGTTTTCGGGCTGGGTGACGCGGGCATGGGTGAAGAAGCAGCATCCCAAGTGGCTCAAGGAGATGGAGGAGCACGGCACCCTGGTGGTCTCCGGCGAGGAAAAGGGACCCCATGGGCATATCGGGTAAATAACCGGATTTCATGAATGTTTACGGAAGGGCTGTTCGCACAGGGAACGGCCCTTCTTTTTTGTCTTGAAAATGAGCGGGAAAGGCATTAAACCGCAGGAGATTCCTGTTGTCCGCCGGAGGAGATTTTGTATGGTCCAGTGGAATATCCTTATCGCTGTGTTTCTGACGGCATTCATTTTTAAGGCCCTGGTCAAGTGGACGCTGTCCCGCTTGAATGTGGCGCATCTGAATCTGTACGGGGGGCAGGTTCCCGATGTCTTTACCGGCGATGTCGATGGGGAAACCCTCAGCCGAATGAGGGATTACACGGTAACCGGTTCGAGATTCTCCACGGCCGAAGATCTCTGCGATGACGGATTCCTGCTGCTGTTTCTTCTGTGCGGCGTTTTTGTCTGGCTTGACGGATGGGTGCGGTCCTGGCACGTCCACCTTGTTTTATCGGCTGTCCTTTTCTGGGGACTTCTCTTTCTCGGCAGTACCGTTTTGAAAATTCCTTTCGATCTCTACCGGACCTTTGTCATCGAAAAGAAATACGGTTTCAGTACCACCACGGTGGGGCTCTGGGTTTCGGACCTGCTCAAAAGCAGCCTGCTTTCCCTGATCCTGCTGATGATTCTCCTGTCTCTGCTTTTCGTGCTGATGCTCCGGGAACCTGTAACCTGGTGGTTCTGGGTTTGGCTCATCTTTTCCGGCTTTCAGCTTCTGCTGTCCTGGATCTATCCGGTGCTGATCGCCCCCCTGTTCAACAAGTTCGTTCCCGTGCAGGACGACGTATTGCGCGGCCGGATCTTTGCGCTCATGGAGCAATGCGGATTGAAGGCGAAAGAGATCTATCAGGTCGATGCCGGAAAAAGGAGCCGGCATACCAATGCCTATTTTACGGGATTGGGCCGGACGAAGCGTATCGTTTTGTACGATACCCTTCTTTCCGCCCACGATCACGAGGAAATCTTATCCATCCTGGCTCATGAAATCGGGCATTGGAAAAAGAAACACGTCCTGAGGCAAATTCTTACGATGGAAATATTGGCCCTGGTTCTGCTCCTCGGAATTCATGCGCTCATCGAATGGCCCCTTTTGTACCGGACCTTCGGTTTTGCCGAGGCTACCCCCTACGTAGGGGTGTTTCTGGTCGTGATTCTACTTGAGCCCTTCCTGTATTTTCTCACTCCTTTTCTTTCGATCCGGTCCAGAAAATACGAGCGGGAAGCGGACCGCTTCGCATTCGAAAGCATCGGTACGGGCGTGCACCTGGCGCGGGCCATGAAGAAGCTGGCAAAGGACAACCTGTCCAACCTCCACCCCCATCCTCTCTATGCCTGGTTTTATTACTCTCATCCGCCTTTGGCCCAGA
>CAZIPU010000173.1:0-5043 GCA_964541005.1 uncultured Syntrophales bacterium
CCCGTTCTCCCGCCGGATTTTCGCCTTGACAAACAAAACCCCTTGTGATTAAAGGAGCGGCTCAATCATTTGGCGGAGATTAAACATGAAATTAACACTGACGACAAAGAGCAATACAAAAAGGAAAAGAACCCACGGTTTTCTGGTGAGAATGGCAACGAAGTCGGGCCGTCAGGTCCTGAATCGGCGCCGGGCAAAGGGTAGAAAAAGGCTGACCGTTTAACCTTCCTGCCGGTTTTTCCCGGCGGATCAGCCTGTATCAGGGTGATACCTACATTGTCTTTTTATGGTTTCCGAAACCTTCCGGAAAACGGAAAAAATTCTCAAAAGAAAAGATTATCTGGCCAATTACCAACGCGGAGTGCGGAGCTATACGAGGCACTTCGTCGTGGTGAAAAGCAGAAATGAAACAGGAGCAAGGCGGCTGGGCATTTCAGTTCCCAAAAAAACGGGCAGCGCAGTAAAGAGGAATCGTTTCAAGCGTTTGATCAGAGAGTTCTTTCGACTTCATAAAAACAGGATCGCCGATTCCCAGGATATCGTCATCATTACCCGAAAGGGAATCCCTTACACCCTGACCTATTGGGATGTCTGCCAGGAACTGAAAGACCATCTCGTTGACAAAACAGATGATCCATCATCTTATTGATTTCGCCCTTGGAAAGCCGATTATCTTCTTGATAAGGGCTTACCAGATTTTTATTTCGCCACTCTTTCCTTCGAGCTGCCGTTTTTACCCGTCCTGTTCCGAATACATGATTACGGCAATCAGGATGTATGGCCCGTTTGTCGGAACAATCAAAGGCAGCGCCCGGCTGCTTCGCTGCCATCCCTTTCATCCCGGCGGTTATGATCCCGTAAAGTAGCCCCTTCAACTGGAGACATCTCATGGAAAAAAAGACCATTCTGGCGATCGCCCTTTCCGTAGCGGTGGTATTTATCTATCAGTTCTTCTTTGCGCCGAAATCCGTTCCGAACAAGGCCGGGAAGGAACCCGCCCGGGTCGAACAGCAGGCACAGACGGAAAAGTCCCAGCCCCAAGCCCAGGCCTCTGCCCCGGCGATGCCGGCATCCGGCGGGGAAAAGACCACCACCACCGTTGCGCAGAAAACGGGGATCGAAAAAGAGATCACCGTGGAGACGCCGCTGTATAAAGCCGTTTTTTCGACGAAGGGCGCAACGCTTCGATCCTTCCAACTGAAAAATTTTAAAACGCAGCTCGGGAAGAATTCCGGCATGATCGAACTGGTCAATGTCCCCCCCCACATGCCGTTGCCGCTTTCCCTGTCTTTTGTCGATTCAAGCATCCTGGTCGGAGGCGGCGACGTCTATGAAGCGGACAGGAAATCCATTGCCCTCGACAAGAATGACCGGAAGACCCGTTTGACCTTTACCCAGATCTATCCGGGAACCCTCCGGATCGAAAAAACCTTTACCTTCAGCCCCAAGGACTACACCATCCCCATGGAGGTGAAGGTCTATAATCTTTCGCCGGCCACGATTCAGCAGAATGCCACCCTGACCTGGTTCAACTTTGACGACCCGGCCGTCAAGAAGGACAGTTACACCCACGACGGCCCGGTTTATTCCATGGCAAAGGACGTCGAATTGACGAACCTGAAGGATCTGAAGTCTGAAGAACTCCACGGGCCCGATATTTCCTGGTCCGGCTACGAGAGCAAATACTTCATCGCCGCCATGATTCCCCAGAATCCCGCCCTGACCAGCCTGACCCTGAACAGGGACGCCCTGAATATCGTTTCCGTGCAGCTGAAAGGACCCAAGAACCTCATTCCGGCGGGCCAGAACGGCGTATTTTCCTATACCCTCTATCTTGGTCCGAAAGACTACGACATCATGAAGGCCTTGAACGTGGGTCTGGAAAACGCCATCGATTTCGGCTCGTGGATCAAATGGCTGGCCATCCCCCTGCTGTTCGTGCTGAAGTTCATCTTCCAGTATGTTCAGAATTATGGGATTGCCATTATCATCCTGACCATCCTGATCAAGATCATCTTCTGGCCGTTGGGCAACAAAAGCTATAAGTCCATGAAGGAAATGCAGAAGCTTCAGCCCAAGATGCAGGAATTGCGTCAGAAGTACAAAGACGACAAGTCCAAATTGAGCCAGGAAACCATGGCGCTCTACAAAACGCACAAGGTGAATCCCCTGGGCGGATGTCTGCCGATTCTGATTCAGATTCCCGTTTTCTTCGGACTTTACAAGGTCCTGCTTTATGCAATCGAACTCCGGCATTCCCCGTTTTTCTTCTGGATTCAGGACCTTTCCGCCAAGGATCCCTATTACATCACGCCGATCGTGATGGGAGCCAC
Source organism: uncultured Syntrophales bacterium (assembly GCA_964541005.1). Lineage (GTDB taxonomy): Bacteria > Desulfobacterota > Syntrophia > Syntrophales > JAAYKM01 > JAAYKM01. The sequence continues at coordinate 2,334 of CAZIPU010000173.1, forward strand.
CATGTTCATCCAGCAGAAGATGACGCCGACGATGGGAGATCCCATGCAGGCCAAAATCATGCTGATCATGCCGGTCGTGTTCACGTTTCTCTTCTTGAATTTTCCCTCGGGATTGGTCATATACTGGCTGTTCAACAACATCATCAGCATCGGTCAACAAATGTACATCAACAAACGCCTGTAATGCGGGATGGAACACATGGAATTCAAAGAGTACGAAGGGAAAACAATCGACGAAGCCATCCGGAAAGCCTGCGAGGCGCTCAATGCGCCGAGAGAGAAACTGAATATCGAAATCATTTCCGAAGGAACTTCGGGATTCTTCGGCCTGGGATCGAAAAAGGCGAAAATCAAGGCCGGCTTTCTCTCCTTTAACACGGATACAATCGATTCTAGTTTTGTGATTTCAAACGAGGAGATGGAACGCGAACCGGCGATAGAACCGGCAAGCGTTGAAGCGCCCTTTGCTGTCATTGAAAAGAGCGTTTCCGGAGATGGAAACCGGACAGATTTTGTCGCCGAGAAGGCACGGGAAATTCTGGAAGGAATTCTGCTTCGCATGTCCCTGGACTGTCCTGTTACGGTTGAAGAAACGGAAGAGCGGATCATTCTCAATATCGAAGGCGACGGCGGTGGGCTCCTTATCGGAAAGCGGGGGAAAAACCTCGATGCGCTGCAGTATATCGTCAGCAAAGCGGCCAACCGTTTCAATGAAAGCAAGAAAATGATCATCATCGATACGGAAACCTACCGCAAGCGACGGGAGGAATCCCTGATCGCCCTGGCCAGGGAACTGGGGGAAAAGGCCAGGCGCACCCAGAAACCGATTACGGTCAGCCACATGAACGCCCACAACCGGCGGATTATCCATATGACCCTGCAAAACGAGGAAGGGATCACCACGAAAAGCCGTGGTGAGGGGGAATTCCGGAAAATCGTCATTCTCCCCAACAGGAAATAAGGCGATCACCGCGGGGGAGACATTTGACCGATTGCAGTGATACCATAGCCGCCCTGGCCACACCTTTCGGATACGGCAGTGTCGGCATGATCCGTTTAAGCGGTCCGAAAGCTTTAGAAATCGCCCGACGCATCTTCCGCTCATCGCACAACATCGCTTCCTTCCGGTCGCACAGGCTCTATCATGGGGACATCGTCTCTCCGGAAACCGGTCATGTCATCGATGAAGTCCTGATCTGTTTCATGCGGGCCCCTCACAGCTACACCGGTGAAGATACGGTGGAAATCAACTGCCACGGCGGCCCCTTGATCATTAAAACCATCCTGAACACCGTAACGGGTCTCGGCGCCCGTTTTGCCGAACCGGGTGAATTCACCAAGCGGGCCTTCCTGAATGACCGCCTGGATCTGTCCGGGGCCGAAGCCATCCTCGACGTGATCAACGCCAGAACCGAAAAGGGCCTCTCCCAGGCCGTCAGTCGCTTGAAGGGAGCCCTCTGTCAGGAGGTCGGCAAAATTCGCGAGGGAATTGTGGACGCCCTTGCGGTTCTGGAAGCCGCCATCGATTTTTCCGACGAAGACGTCGAACTGGAAGACCGTTCCGTCACGGTTGCCCGCCTTGACACCGGTCTTTCCCATCTGTCCCGTCTCCTGGCCACATACCGCAGCGGAAAGATTCTGCGGGACGGGCTTCATGTCCTGATCGTCGGCAAGCCCAACGTGGGTAAATCCAGTTTATTGAACGCGATCCTGGGTTCCGACCGGGCCATCGTCACGCCGATACCGGGAACCACCCGTGATTTTATCGAGGAATCGGTCCAGATCGGAGGAATTCCGGTCACCCTCATCGATACGGCCGGCATCCGGGAATCCGCCGATGAAATCGAAGAACAGGGAATTTCCCTGGTCTGGCGGAAACTCTCGGACGCGGATCTTGTCCTGATGGTTTTCGACGGAAGCCGTGAACTGGATTGCGATGATTTGCTGGCCCTGGAAAAGACGAAAGACAGGGAATCGGTCATGGCCGTGATCAACAAGAAGGATCTTCCTTCGCGCCTGGATTGGCAGGAGCTGCTGAAATACCGGCCCCATCTGAAACCGATTCCCATTTCGGCCAAATACAGGGAAGGCCTGGAGCGTCTCCGCGACGAAATGACCCGTATCGCGGCGCTGTCCGAAAATGTCGATTTCGACACGGCCTCGATAACCGATCTCCGCCATTTTCAAACCCTCTCCCGGGGAGCCGATCGTCTTGCCCGGGGGCGGGACAACCTTCTCGCCGGACGTCCCCCGGAAATCGTGGCCGTCGACCTCCGGGAAGCCATGGAAAGCCTGGACGAGATCGCCGGTCGCGGCCTGCCGGATGAAGTTCTGGATCGGATCTTCTCCCGGTTCTGCATCGGCAAGTAGAGATTGTACCCTCATTTATCGAACAGAAGCCACAATCCCCCTTCTTCTACAATGCGGATATGCGGCTTCAGGCCGGAGCTGTCGATCATCCTGTTCAGATCTGCAACCGACACCCTGACCCTTCCCAGGCGGTCGTTCAAAATCCGGGATTCCTCGGCAATCCCGTCGATTGCCGCCTGCGGCGTCCTCTTGCCGTACCCCCCGCCGACAAAGGCGATCCCTCCTTTCTTCAAGACCCTGAAAATCTCCCGTAACGATTCACCGTCCGGATCGAGAAAGAAATAGCCGCCGCGAATCACGACCAGATCGAAACTGTTTTCATCATAAACCAGGGGGACCA
>CAZIPU010000174.1:0-4941 GCA_964541005.1 uncultured Syntrophales bacterium
CCGGGCGGACGGCCGGCATTTTCGATCCGACGGTGTTGCCCCTTTTGAAGCTCTACGGCCTGCGGGACAATTCTCCCAGAATCCCGGACCATAAGAGCCTTGAACAGGTCCTGGCGCTGGTCGATTACCGGAAGATCGATGTAAACCCGACCGGGTGCCGGATCGGCCTGGAGAAGAAGGGTGCTGCGGCGGATCTGGGGGGAATCGCTGTCGGCTATGCCGTGGATCGGGCGGTGGCCGCTCTGAAGGCGCATGGTATTCAAAGAGCCGTCATCAATGCCGGCGGCGAGATCTATGCTCTGGGTACGCCTAAGGACCGGGAAGGCTGGCAGATCGGAATCCAGCATCCGTGCATTCCGAACCGGCTGGCCGGTAAGGTCATGATTTCCGACAAAGCCATTTCCACCTCGGGGAACTACGAAGCCAGGGCACAGGATCATGAACGGAAACTCGGGCATCTCTTCGATACCCGGACGGGGGGCATGCCCGATCCCATGCTGAGCGCAACCGTCATTGCCGATTCGACCATGGAGGCCGACGCCCTGTCGACAGCAACGTTCCTGATGGGGGCGGAGAAAGCCGTTTCGTTCGTCGAGAGCCAGCGGAACGTGGCCGGGGCCTTTATCATGGCCGGATCCGGACGCGAGATCGAAACGGTAAAATCCGGCCGATTCCCAAAGATTATTGCTTAAGAAATAAGCTCAACCCGGCAAAGGGAAAGGTGAAAAATCCTTTCCCTTTTTTTATGGGGGAAACAGGTTTCTTATCGGTTTGAATGGATACATAAGATGATTTCAATGGTGCGGGGATTATTCCCCGTTTTGATTGACAGGGTCCATTCCATCAGGTAAGAACATACCATTCTAGTGAATCGGGTGAGGTCGGTTTGAGATGGCTTTCAGTTTGTTTCCCAAGGAAATCAAGTTTTTTGAGTTTTTTTTCGAACAGAATCGGAAGATCTCCGAAGCCGTGAAAATCCTGGACGAGATTTTCTCCGACGCCTCCGATATGTCGCCGAAATGCGGCGAAATTGATGAAATTGAGAAGGAAGGGAATGCCGTCTATCGGGCCATCAGCCGCAAGCTGTCCCTGACGTTTATTACGCCCATCGACCGGGGAGATATCCATCATCTGAATGTTGCCCAGGAAGAAGCGCTCAATGCCATCCGGGGTATCTCTTCTAGAATGGGTTTGTTCGATTTCCCGGAAGTGCCGGATCATGCCCGCAAACTGATATCCCATCTTCGGGGCCTGAGTGATGAAACGGCGAAAATGCTGAACTGCCTGAAAATGAAAAGCGACGGCGATGAAGAAATCGACCATGCCGAAAGGATCAAGGCGGAATCCGATCAACTCATGCAGGTTGCCTTGAAGGAGCTGTACCGACAGAAAAGTCCCGATCAGGATCAAGTCCTGGCGACGATGCAGTGGACCCAGATCTACGATCGCATCGAAGAGGCGATCGGTCGCCTGGATCACCTGGTCCACGTGATCGAAGGGATTATACTGAAATATGCCTGATATCCCTCTCTTTCTTATCCTGACGCTTTTTCTTTCCGTGCTTTTTGCCTTTAACAATGGTGCCCGTGACAGCGGCAAGGGGATTGCAACGCTGGTTTCCGCGCGGATTGTCCCTCCCCGGTTGGCCGTGATCCTCTGTGCGCTGATGAACCTGCTGGGCGCACTTTTAGGGACGGAAGTCGCGTTGACCGTTGCCGGCGGTCTTGCCCGCATGGATGCCATTGCGGATTGCCGGACCCTGGCTCTTTCCGCCCTGGTGGGGGCGATGATTTGGAACGGTGTGACCCGGTTCCTGGATCTGCCTTCATCCTCGTTTCACGGCCTGATCGGGGGGCTCTGCGGTGCCGCCGTGGCCTGCGGCGGCTGGGGTGCCCTGAATTACGAAGTGATCTGCCGGAAAGTTCTCCTGCCTCTGGTCTTTTCTCCCCTCGGGGGGTTTCTCCTGAGCTTTTTGCTGATGGCCGCTCTGGTCAGGATATATCTCGATATCCATCCGCGCTGGGGGGATTTCCTGTTTCAAAAACTCCAGATTGTCTCTTCCGGCTTAATGGCGTTTTCTCATGGCATGAACGATGCCCAGAAGGCCATGGGAGTCATTACCCTTGCGCTGTTCGCCTCGCATCAGATTTCCGTCTGGGAGGTTTCCCTGTGGACCAGGATTACCTGTGCGTCGGCCATGGCGCTGGGGACCGTTTACGGGGGGGTGAGAATCATCAGGGCCGGAAATTATACGATGCTTGAAATGGAATCCGTGCATGGCTTCGTATCCGGCATCTCGGCGGCAATGGTCACGCTGTTCGCCTCCCTTCTCGGCGCACCGATCAGTACGACCCATGTCTTTGCCCTGTCCATCGTAGGCGGCGGTTCGTCAAGGCGTCTTTCCGCCGTTCGCTGGGGCATTGCCAGAAGCATGCTGGTCGTCTGGCTGTTGACGATACCCGCAGCCGCCCTGATGGGGGCTCTGGTATTTCATGTTCTGGAACGGATGTGATTGATTTTTCGGATTATTGGAAGTCAAAAGAGTGAAATTTCTTTTTCCCCATCCGGGCACAGGCACTTCACGATGGAAAACGATCCTTTTAAATCGTAAAATCAACCATTAAAAAATGGACGGAAACAAACGGCAGCGGCCGGACCGGCGATGGAAAAGGAATATGATGACCGCATCCATAAAAGAGGAAACCGAATAAGGAGGAGATGATGGCCACGATCAGAAAAGTTCCCGAGTCACCCTGGCGGGCAATGATTGAAAGCGCTTTCTACGCGAATTCCGTGAGAAAAGTTTCCATGGCCGAACTTTACTATCATGCGACCAGGCAGCCGGAAGTGTTCATGACATCGGAGCCCATGTACAAGCCGGAGCATTTTGGCCTCCCCCCCGGAGCGAAGATTCTCGTTTCCAATGACGGCGGTGTCTTCGGCAGGACCGCCCGGGCCAGACGGCTGGTCAGGACCTTCGACAGGGCCGACCGGGACAAGTACATGAGTATCCTGGCCGAGGCGACCTACCAGCTCAACAAAAAGTCCTGCCTATGGCTGGAGGGGATCATCGGTCTCCACCCGACTTTCATGGTTAAGGCTCACCTCCTGAGTCCCGAAACGGACGCCAAAAACATGCTGGACTGGGGATTCAATTTCTTTCCCTTTATGCCCCCCTGGTCGGAGCTTTACGAGACATCACGCATCCTCAACGAACCGGACATCATGGTCCTCGTCGATCCCGACTGGACCCACAAGGAGTTCCGAGACGGTCTCGTCATTATAGACGAAAAGGAAAACTGTATTGCCATCCTGGGGCTGCGCTATTTCGGCGAGAGGAAGAAGGGAACCCTGACCATGGTCTGGAGTATCGGGGTGCGAAACAACATGGTTGCCTGTCATGGCGGCATCAAGGAGATCGGAGGGAAACCTCCCATCGCCGTTTTCGGCCTGTCCGGTTCGGGCAAATCCGCGATTACCAACAGCCATGATCACGACGGAACCCTCCGGAAAGACGAAGAGGTAACGGTCATCCATGACGACGCCTTCCTCATCGACCTGGATCACAATCTCAGCATCGCTCTGGAACCGTCGCTGTTCGACAAAACCGACGCCCTGGAATTCGGCGATCCCCTTATCCGTTACTTCTACTCCGCCCAGAACGTTGCTGTGACGCAAGTTTCCGAAGGCGTCAGAAAAATTGTCGGCCGGGATATCCGGAATGAAAACGGGCGTTGCCTGAAATCGAGGGATATGTTCAACCATGCCAATTCCTGCCCGAAGCCCGGGATCGTGATCTGGCTTCAGAAAGATTCGAGCCTGCCTCCCGTCTGCAAAATCTCGCATTCGGCCTTGGCTGTCGGCATGGGTGCCTCCCTCAGTACGATGCGGGCCAAAGGCGTCGAGAACGTCGAGACGAAGGAACTGGACAAGCTGGTGATCGAGCCCTTTGCCAATCCCTTCCGGGTTCATCCCCTCGTTGTGGATTGCCAGCAGTTCAAGAAACTGTTCAAATCCGGCTGCGACTGCTATATCATGAATACCCATGCCTTCGGTCTTCCCGATCAGTTGATCGATATTCCCAAGGAGCTTTCCCTGTCCATCGTGACGGAACTTTACCGGGAAAATATTGAATGGCGGGACTGGAAAATGTTCCTGGGATTACAGATACCCAAAAATGGAAACGATCTGTTCGGATCGGCTTATGACCGGAAATACAAGCCGACGAAGGACCGGAATTATCTGAACTATCTCCGGGACCGGATGCAGGACCGGATCACGTTTCTGTCCAACAAGCGTGACCTGGAATACGACATGGAAAACACCTTTATCGATCCCCTGGTTCAGGCGAGAACGATCATCGATCGCATTCTGAACCCGATCTGACCGGTGACGGCGTTCCGTAGATGCGTGGATGGCCGCGATTTCCTCCCGCCACGGATGATGTGATGAAAGGGAAAGCAAAACGATTGCGGGCATACGGATGTCCCGATTAACGAATAAGACACCTCATATTTCTATTCGCCATACCCGAAGAAATGGAAAATCTTCTTAAAAACATTCCTGTCGCTGAAATCGCGATCGGGATGGATCATAAGGTCATCCACTGGAATCAGGCAACGGAACGCCTGACCGGTTGCATGGCGTCGGATATGATCGGCACGGATCGTCACTGGCAGCCCTTCTACCGGCGAAAGCGGCCCATTCTGGCGGATCTGATCGTGGACGGCAAAACGGAAGAGATGACGCTTCTGTATGAAAACCAGCAGTTGATGCCCTCGAAAGCGGTGCCGGGGGGGTGGGAGCTCGTCGGGTTTTTTGTGAATGCCGCCGGTGAACGTCATCTCTTTTATTGCATCGCGAGCCCGATCTATGACGAGCAGGGACAGATGACCGGAGCGGTGGAAGTCATCCAGGATATGACGCACCTGGCGCTGATCA
>CAZIPU010000175.1:0-4897 GCA_964541005.1 uncultured Syntrophales bacterium
GACCTTATACCATTTCCGAGAACTTCTGTCCAGACTTATTCGGGCAACAACCCGTTTAATATTGACAATTGGAATGAGGTGCCGGATGAATGCGGTTCAAAAACAACCTTTTCTCCGTTGGCTAACAAATACTGATTTGATCTCTTTCCGGTGGTTTGATCTTTTTTGCTCTTTCCTGAAGTGTCGTCATGGCGATCAGGATCGGGCAGCTGGACATCCATTTGTGGTATCAGTTTGGAAGAAATCCTTTGCGCCGAGAACGGGGACTCGGAATCAGGTTCGCCGTATCACGAGTGAGGGAACAAACTTCCGCTGGTGTAATTTCAAATTATCAAATAGATTCAAAAAGATACAAGTCAACCGGACATGTATCTCGTCTAAATGTCAAGATTAAAGATTTGACCCCGGACTTTCCAGATTTTCCAGCAATTCCCACCGGGTATAAGCCTTTTCAAGTTCATCTTCCAGTTCGTCCAGGCGGGCCTGAAAACGGGCGACATCCGGTCCGGCCGTTTTGTACAGTTCCGGGTTGGAAAGGGTCGAAAAGAGGTCCCGCTTTTCGGTTTCCAGGGCTTCGATCAGTCCCGGCAGGGCTTCCAGTTCCCGCTTCTCCTTAAAGGTCAGCTTCCGGGGTCCTGTGGCAACGCTTTTGGGCTTCCCCTTTTTCAGCCTCTCCGGCGCCGCTTCTTTCTCCGGCGTCCGCTGCTTCATCCAGTCCTCATAACCGCCGACATATTCCTGCACCCTGCCCTTCCCTTCGAAAACCAGGGTCGATGCCGCCACATTGTCCAGAAAAGTCCGGTCATGGCTCACGATCAGAACGGTTCCCTGATAATCCACCAGCATCGCTTCAAGAAGCTCCAGGGTTTCCACATCCAAATCGTTCGTCGGCTCGTCGAGGACAAGGACATTGGACGGACGGGTGAAGAGCTTCGCGAGCAGGAGACGGTTCCGCTCCCCGCCGGACAGGGCCGTAATGGGTGCCCGGGCCTGAGTGGGGGTGAAGAGAAAGTCCTGAAGGTAGGCGATGATGTGCCTGGGCTTGCCGTCCACCGTCACCGTATCCCCCTTTTCGACGACGTTTTCCTGGAGGGTCTTCGTTTCGTCAAGCTGCGCCCGCAACTGATCGAAATAGGCCGTTTCCAGGCGGACGCCGTGGCGAACGGATCCCCTGTCCGGCTCGATCTCCTTCAGCAGGAGGCGCAGAAGCGTCGTCTTGCCGCAACCGTTCGGTCCGATGATCCCCACCTTGTCCCCCCGCATGAGAGTAAACGTAAAATCCCGGACGATCGTCCGGTTCCCATAAGCATAGTCAAGGGCCTTGACTTCGATCACCAGTCTGCCCGATCGTTGTGCTTCCTGTTGCAGGATGCGGACATTGCCGGCCCGGGCACGGCGCTTCGCCACTTCGGCGCGCAGCGCCAGGAGGGCCCGGACCCGGCCCTCGTTGCGCGTCCGGCGGGCCTTGACACCCTGACGCAGCCAGGCTTCCTCCCGGCTGACAAGTTTGTCGAACGCTTCGTTTTGGCCCGTTTCGGTATTCAGCAGCTCTGCTTTCCGTGTCATGTACCGGTCATAATTGCCGGGAAAGGAGGTCAACTGCCCCCGGTCGATTTCCATGATCCGGGTGGCGAGCTGTTTCAGGAAGGCCCGGTCATGGGTGACGAAGACCATGGTCTTGACGGAGCGCAGCAGAAACTGCTCCATCCAGAGAATGGCCTCGATATCGAGATGGTTGGTGGGCTCGTCGAGAAACAGCATGTCCGGTTCCGTCACGAGAGCCCGGGCCATGAGGACGCGCCGCCGCAACCCGGCGGAAAGGACGGCGCAGTCTGCTTCGGTATCCAGGTCCATACGCGAGATGATTTTCCGGATCTGGTGATGGAACTCCCAGGCGCCCGCCGTCTCCAGGTCGGACTGAAGGTGATTGATCCGTTCCAGGGCAGCCTCGCTGCAGGACGCTTCAGGCGAGGAAGCAAGGCGCTGATATTCCCGGAGTAGGTGAGCATGGCTTGGCACGCCCGCGGCGACGACATCATAGATGCTGCCCGTCAGGTCGGCGGGCACTTCCTGGGGAAGAAAGGCCGTTTTCAGGCCCTGTGCCCTGCTGAGGATGCCGTTATCCGGAGACAGGTCGCCGTTTAAGAGTTTCAGCAGGGTGGATTTTCCCGCGCCGTTACGGCCGACAAGGCAGATGCGCTCGCCCCGCTCGATCTGCAGATTGATCCGGTCCAGGAGCATTGGGCCGCCGAAACCGAAGGAGATGTCTTTCAAGGCGATCAATGCCATTTTAATTGCCTGTTATGTTTCATTCTTTATTAAAATCGGCCACGTATTGAAAATGGATTCCGGATCGCGCTTCGCTTGTCCGGAATGACAATCCATGTCTACCGCGTCAAAATACAGGTGTCATGCCGGAGGTGGAGGCTGTGTCATGATTCCGGAAATGGTCATTCCGAGCGAATCCTAGAAATTTTAATATGCTGAAATAACTTAACTTAAAGATTTCTCCCTGCGGTCGAAATGATAGAAATACCCTTTGCAGCCCGGTCTCCTGACCCGGAACCCATTCGCAGCACGTTACGCGTCGCAAACGCCCCCCGGGCCGGCGCCCGGAGCGACACAAATGGACGGTCGTTCATTCAAGCAGGTCCGGGGATAATTTCGTGCGGCCTTCGATGTAAGGGCGATCTTCCGCCAAATCTTTCCCGTCGGCGGCGCCGGTGGCCAGTTGATCGCAACGTTCGTTCTCCGGATGCCCCGCGTGCCCCCGGACCCAGACAAATTCCACCCGGTGGCGATCGCACAACTTAAGGAGGCGGAACCACAGGTCGGCATTCTCGGCGGCCTCCGTTTTCGTCCGCATCCAGTTACGGCTCCGCCATCTTCTGGCCCAGCCCCTTGTCATCCCATCGACGACATAACGTGAATCGCTATGGAGTATCACATCGGCAGTCTTTTTCAGCGCCTCCAGCCCGGCAATGCAGGCCATGAGTTCCATGCGGTTGTTCGTTGTCAGGCGGTAACCCCGGAACAGTTCCGTCCGCTTTTCGCCGTCGTCGATGATCGCGCAGTACCCCCCGGGACCGGGATTGCCCCGGCAGCCGCCGTCGGTGTAAATAAAGGTCTTTCCGGCGGACGGGGCCTTCGTGACGGATATCGCGTCCGATATGGTTACCGGAGCAGCCGCAGAGGCTATCGAGGGGTCTTGAAGCCACCGCTCCGCCTCTTCACGGGTGGCAAACCCCTTGTAACGGGCACCCGCGAAGCCCCGGATCTGAACCTCGGCACCCTCCGCACCGAACCAGGCAGTGTATATGCCCGGCCGATAACCCCTGGCCACCGCGTAGAATTTCTTCGGATTTCCTGCCAAATCGCCTCCGCCCTGCCGTCTGCATGAATACCCCGGCTCCAAGCCTGAATTGTCACGACCAGTTATCTTGAACGGACCGCTTTTGTCAACTCCAAAGAAAAAACCGACCGCGTCCTCCTTAATAATGAACGAATAGTATTAATCGGTTCAAAAAAAGAGCTTGACAAATTAACTTCAACAAAATATTTTAGGCAAAACTAAATTTGGAGAGAGAAGATGACATCATCCATGACGTTAACGGCCAGTTTGGAAGACTATCTGGAAGCCATCTTTCACATTATCGAGGAAAAACAGGTCGCTCGGCCTAAAGACATCGCAAAAAAATTGAAAGTCAGTTACGCCTCAGTTACCGGGGCGCTTCGCGCTTTGGCCGATAAGAAGATGATTCATTACAATCCCTATGATGTTGTTACTTTAACGGTTGACGGACAAACAGCCGCCAAGGATGTGATCCGCCGTCATGAGGTGCTGCGTGACTTCTTTGTGAAGGTGCTTGCGGTGGATGACAAAGAGGCTGATGAAGCGGCGTGCCTCATGGAGCATTCTATTCCCATGGGGATCTTGGAACGCTTCGTTCAATTTGTGGAATTTGTGGAGGTATGTCCGCGAGGGGGATCCAAGTGGATCGCGGGTTTCGGGTACCACTGTGATCAAGGGGCAACACAAGAGAACTGTGATAACTGTATAACCACGGCCTTAGAAGCATTTAGACGCCGTGCGGAGCAAGGAGGAAAAAAAGTGAAGACTTCCGTCAAGATGAAGGATCTGAAGCCGGGTCAAAAAGGGAAAGTATTGAAAATCAGTGCACAGGGTGCAACGAACAAACGGCTGGTTGAAATGGGCGTAACGGTCGGTTCTGTGGTTGAGGTGGAACGTGTGGCGCCACTGGGCGATCCCGTTGATATCAAGGTGAAGGGTTATCACCTTTCGTTAAGAAAAAACGAATCCGAAGGTATCGAAATCGAGCTTTTGTAAATTTTCATTAAACCAAGTTGAGAGAGGTATCGGCTATGCCGTTAACAATCATCCAAGTCGGTAGAACAGTAAAAATTGTGTCTGTGGAAGCAGGCGGCAGACTCCAGGGCAGACTGGCCGCGATGGGATTGGTTCCGGGTGAGGAGATAGAGGTTCTCCGGAATACCCCGCACGGACCTTTTCTGATCGGGGTAAAGGGCAGCCGCATCATGCTGGGACGCGGGATGGCTCAGAAGATCATGGTGGGCTAAATTTTTTTATCATCTAATTTAGGGATAACTAAGATAATACAGATTGGCTAATATATTTTTTAAGAGAGTGCAGGAGGTAAGAAAAATCCATGAAATCCAGGATCATTGTCGCCCTCGCGGGCAATCCGAATTCCGGGAAAACCACCTTGTTCAATGCCTTAACCGGCGCCCGTCAGCATGTCGGTAATTATCCAGGTGTTACGGTGGAGCGTAAGGAAGGCTCGCTTCGTCACGGGAACTTCTACATGCAAATCATTGACCTTCCCGGTACATACAGTTTGACCGCCTACTCGGATGA
>CAZIPU010000176.1:0-4888 GCA_964541005.1 uncultured Syntrophales bacterium
GCCGTGTGCCATTGGAAACATTGCCACCTCCGCCTGATTGCACCATCCCATGTTCAAATTGTTGTCAAAGAGTCGGGACCCGTTGAAGTTCTGTACGCTTATTTATTTTATATATAATTAACGATAAATACTTTTTGAGGCAATACGAGAAGAATCACAGTTCAATATCAGTATGATGCTGATAATCAGATGGGCCCCAATCCTTTTCTCCAAACCAGTTTTTTACGCCGAAGCATAAGAATGGCGAAGTCGCAATTCCGTAAGAAATAATGATGAGGGGAAAAGTTCATGCGACAAGAAAGCACGGCAAGCGGGGGGCGGATCTTTGGGATGGCACCAAGGGGATGCAGGCCATTGCCTGAATCATTTAGCCCCATCCGGCTGCATCAAATGACCGGCGATGCAGGATGTTTTATTTTTTGAGAGTCAGGCAGTAGGATTTCCGGCGCATGACGGGGTGATAGGACTCCTTGGACTGCGCCAATCCTGCCAGGCCCATGTCGCTTTCCTTGTTGATGAATTCGTAATCCGCGAAGAGCAGGCGGGCACATTCACGGTCAAGAAAGGGATAAAGGCCCATGATATCGGGAAAGGCCTTCTCGAAGGTCAGGTTGGCCATGTTTTCCGTCAGCGGGGTCCGGATGGCAAAGGCACTGACAATTCCCTCGATGCGAACCAGCAGGCCTTCGACTTCCAGATCTTCGATGTGGTTGATCATGTTGATGGCCGCCTGTTTTTCGCACGCCAGGCTTTCGTTTTCCGGCATGGTGCAGACGTAATACATGCACCAGGCTTCAATGAAATCCAGACATTCTCCGGCGTTCTCGCCCGTGATTTTTTCCAGGGAGTATTGGTTCTCGTTCTTCTTAAGGAAACGGGTGATCCAGTTTCGTTTGTTTGCATAACGGTTTCCCTTCAGCCTGATCAGGTCCTCCGTTTTGTAGATGTAGTCGTTGTATTCCCGCTGCTCGATGCAATCGAAATAGGGGGAGGGTCCCATCAGGTCATGTTGAAGGACATATTCCTCGGGAACGAAGAAAAATCTGTGGAAACCAAGTTCACAGGCTATTCTGCGAAGTTCTTCAGGTTCGGCATCCCAGGCGGGTGCGATGGGGAGGATCAGGTGGTTTTCCTCCGGTCTGGGAAGACAGACCGACCCGATCAGGAGGGTATGGTTCCGGACCGTGTAGACAGGTTTATAGATGACATTATCCCAGCAGATCAGAGACGGGAGCGAATACACGGATAACCGGTGAGGCTGGCCCGCGAAAAAAGGCTTGAGTTTCGTGTAATCGGCGGGGGTCAGGGGTTTCATGGTCAAGGTTTTTTCTTCAGGAGCATGGGAGACGAATCGGGCATGTCCTCGAAACCCATGGGGCGATAGAAAGTGTGGGTATTTCTTCCGGCGATCAGGCCGATCCACTGCATCCCGTCGCTTTGCAGCCTGTCGAGCAGCCGGTTTACGATCTCGTGGCCGATGCCCCGATGTCGGCAGTCCGGGTGTACCGTCACATCCTGGATATAGGCATCGTGGGCGCGGTCGCTGATGCTTCTCCCCATTCCGACGACACGATTCTCCTCCATCGCCGCAAGGAAGCAGTGACTGCCGCGGATGATCTGCCTCACCAGTTCCTCGTCATCCCGGGCGTCGGACCACCAGGATGCCCTGCGGTAAAGATCAATGATATCCATGATCTGACCATATGTCGGAGCGGTCAGAAAGGCGTAATCAATCATGTCATTTCCTGCGTCGGCGCAACATGTATTGCATCGTTATGGACTATATTCGTGATAAACGAGGAACTCTATTCCACACGGAAACGTTTCCGTCAAGATTTAAGTCACAAAAAGGGCCATGGACATCCGGACCGCAAAAATGTTTTCAGATCGGCATGAAAGATCGATTTGTTCCGGAAAATGGTGAAATCGGCTTCTGTTTTTCCTGTGCAGGTTTTCTATTATACGAGGCGTTTTGACACATTGTTCAAGACCATTGAATGTCTCATTCATTATTGCCATCTTTTCGTCCTGGTCATTTTTTGCATTCAGATGAATATCATAATTAATATCGAATACTTAAGTGTATAAGACTTCATCATGTTCCAAATGGCATGGGTTATGCTCTATAGAAGGCAAAGAAAATACAAAGGAAATAAAATTTCGCCAAAGGAGGATATAGATCATGAAAAAGACTTTAGGGACAATGATTTTCACAGCCATGGTGGTTCTTCTGACGGCTACATTCGGCTTTGCGGAATATGCTGCCGCCGGGGCAGATAACTTCCCCTATTTCCAGTTTGGTCTGCTGATTATCGGGGCTATTCTCATCTTTTCTCTGAAGCAGAAATATGCGGCGATGTACATGGGAGAAGCGGTCGGCGCCATGGCGCTCTACACGGTTCTGATCGCCCTTTTCACTACCCCCGTTATCGATGCGGTGAAGAACTGGGTCAGTTAACCAAACAATTTTTATCGAACATACGGATCTTTTCATGATCTGCAAAAGAAGCCCCTTCTGCAGCCATATCGCGGAAGGGGCTTCTTTTGATATAAAATATGGGGACCATCCTGGTTGCGACCGTCCAACATACTGATCTACCTTGAAGTTTTGCAGTTCACCTTGAAGAACGCCTTGGGGGATTCGATTTTGATCGGTTTGACAATTCTGATTTTTTCCCATCCTTCATAGTTCACAAGGTCCGGACTTTCCAGGGTCCAGGTCGTGGCGACTTCGACGGTTCCCTGACCCTTGGCGAAGATGGTTTTCCGGACGGGAGAGGATACGCCGTCACTGCGGATGAACCGGTACTCCACTACCGTTCCCGGTTTCAGATTTTTCGCTGATATTTCCCCCTGAAATTTGATCATGGCCGGGCATGTGTCACGGTACAGTTCCGGATCGGCCGTAAGCATCACCGTGATGGGTTCTTCATTGTTCTCGGCCGGTGCCGGGGAGGGAATCAATACCAACAAAAAGAAAAATGACGAAACAAATAGGAACAGGCTCGTTAAGGTTGTTTTTTTCATGTCTTGACTCCTTTTAAGAGGGCGGGTGCCCATTTTGTCTTATCTGTCAGTTACGTACGTTTCCCGTTCCGGAGATACGGTTGTTTCTTCTGCGTCCTATGTACCTTATGGGGGCGTGTAATTCAATATGTTCTGTTATTGTTTTCATAAGCATGGTTGCTTGACACAGCTTTTTTATGAACAGGGAGGGCGTTTCCTTTTGCCGGGAAGATCCTTGCCGGTCATTACTGAAAACGATGCCTATTCTGCCCTTTAACGAAAGGATTTCCTTGACCCGCAGGTCGTTTTCACCTATATTCGCGCCCGATGTAAATGACAAAGACGATACAGAATCATAAATAATCAGGAGGACTTATGAAGATCATACTGCTGGGTGCGCCGGGTGCCGGCAAAGGGACGGTGGCAAAACTGTTGACGGAAGCGGACGGGTCGGTTCAGATCTCCACGGGGGACATTCTCCGGGCGGCGGTCAAGGAAGGAACGGATTTGGGCAAACAGGCCAAGGGTTACATGGACCGGGGTGACCTCGTGCCCGATTCCCTGATCATGGACATCATGGGTGTCAGGCTTCAGGAAAAGGACTGCGAAAAGGGATTCATTCTCGATGGTTTCCCCCGGACGATTCCCCAGGCGGAAGCGCTGAAAGAACTCTTGAAAAAGCTGAACATCAGCCTGAATTTCGTCGTGAATCTGGAAGTGCCCCGGGATGTTATTCTTGACCGCCTGACAACCAGAAGGACCTGCAGCAACGGCGACTGCCAGGAAATCTACAACATCAAGAGCAATCCGCCCAATCCCGACGGGACCTGCAAGAAGTGCGGCAGCCCGACAATCCAGCGTGACGACGAGACGGAAGAGGCGATCCTCAACCGCCTGGAAGTCTACAACCAGAAAACGGCCCCCCTGATCGGTTTCTATGAAAAGGAAGGCCTGCTGAAAAATTTCCTGTCCATCAGCAGCAAGGACACCGTCGAGGCGATCAAAGCGGCATTGTAGGAAAGATTTTATAAGCTACAAGCGTTAGCGGCACTGATTGACAATCAGTAAAACTCTGAAATAGTTGAAGGATTCCCTCCTCCTTAACGGGGGAGGGCCAGAGTGGGGGTGTTAAACATGAGTTTTCGTAAGTTTCTTCCCCCTCCCCTTAATCCCCTCCCGCGAGGGGAGGGGAGACTTGTCCCGGTAGGGCTAACTCGTCGACTGTTATCTTTTTCCATTTTCTTAACCTGACATACTCAATCCGTCATGATCGATTATAAGAATGAACTGAATGCCGAACAGTACGGTGTCGTCATGGAGGCGGGCGGGCCGCTTCTCGTCATCGCCGGGGCGGGCAGCGGCAAGACCCGGACCCTGACCTTCCGGGTGACCCGCCTGATCGAAGATGGGACGGACCCGGCAAGGATCATGCTGGCGACTTTCACAAACAAGGCCGCCCGGTCCATGCTGGGGCGCGTACAGACGCTTCTCGACCGGGAGTTGCCCAACCTGTGGGGCGGAACGTTTCATCATATCGCCCACCGGATTTTGCGTGCGAACGCCGAGCGGATCGGCTACGACCGCCAGTTTTCCATTATCGATTCGGAAGATGCCCGGCAGCTCATGAATACGTGCCTGGCGGAAAAGAACCTTTCGGCGCAGGGCAGCGACTTTCCCAAGGGGAATGTTCTGTCCGACATGCTGAGCCTTTCCGTCAATACCGAGGTGACTCTGGAGGACACCGTCATGAGCCGCTACCCATTTTTCATCTACCGTCTGGCGGAGATCGAAGGTGTGCTGCAGTACTACCGGGAACGGAAAAAGGCATTGAACATCATGGACTTCGACGACCTGCTCCTTTTGTGCCGTGATGTCCTGCGGG
>CAZIPU010000177.1:0-4887 GCA_964541005.1 uncultured Syntrophales bacterium
GAAAACGGCTGTACCGTTCCATGGACCCGCTGACATCACAGAGAAGGACGATGTGAGTCCGGTTGATCTTCCGGGTTTTCCAGGCCAGATCGATAATGTCGCCGCCGAAACGCAGATTTTTCCGCAGGGTCCGTCTCAGGTCGAAGAAATCTTTCTTCCGGCTGGCCTTTCTTCTACGGCTTTCCCGGACCTTCATGCGCTGTGTGATCATGGCGATGGCCTTTTTGATCATGTCCAGGTCCTCGGACCCGAAGTCTCCGAAATCTTTCTCTTTCAGCCGTTCCGCCGGGCTATAGGTGGGTGCCTCCGATTCCTCCAGATTTTCATCGGGGTTTTCCTTTCCTGAATCTCCCAGGGGGAATTCATCGGCCATTTTCTTTTCCAGGTTGATCGGAGAATCCTGCGGGGAGGTTTTTTCCTGTCCTTCAATGGGCTGTGTTGTCTGTTCTTTTTCGGCAAAATCCCAGAAGCTGTAAAAAATGCGGTCAAAGACGGGGATATCGTCATGATAGGAGACGAGGTTCGTTTTCATGGTGGCGTAGAAGTCGGCAAACTTCAGAACGTCAATGAAATTAAGGGCCCGGCAGGCATCGATCTCCTGCCTCATGGTCAATTTGATGCCCTCTTTTTTCAGCTCCCGGCAGAAATTGATGAAGTGCCGAAAAAAGAGCGATGAATTTTCACAGCCCTTTTTCTTGACCGGAGCCGGTCCGTTCCCGTTCATGACATCCTCTTAAGCGATATTGATGGGCGAGCAGCCGCCGCAGGTTTCCGATGTGGCCTTGAACAGCTGCCTGAATTTATCCATGTCTTCCCGGTACTTCATGATGCAGCCCAGGGTCTGCTCGATCGTTTCTTCATCCAGGGCTTCTTTGTTCAAAGCCACCAGGGCCTGTGCCCAATCGAGGGTCTCCGCGATGCCCGGCGACTTGAGAAGATCCATGGTCCGTATTTTCTGCATCAGGGCGCAGACCTGCTGGGCCAGTCCACGCTGCACTTCCGGTACTTTCTTGAGCATGATGCTCAATTCCTTTTCGAAGGAGGGGTAATCGATCCAGTGGTACAGGCAGCGCCGTTTCAGGGCGTCATGCAGCTCCCGTGTTCCGTTGGATGTGACGATGACATAGGGGATGACCTTCGCCTTGATCGTTCCGATTTCAGGAATGGTGATCTGAAAATCCGACAGTACTTCCAGCAGGAAGGCTTCGAATTCTTCATCGGACCGGTCGATTTCGTCGATCAGAAGCACGACGGGGACGTCGGAATCGGATGTGATTGCTTCGAGCAGAGGACGGGTGAGGAGAAACTTTTCACTGAAAATGGTCTTCTCAATATCGCCGTCCTTGACCGAACGGCCGGTTTCTCCCTGGGCCTGGGCGATCTTGATGGCCAGGATCTGCTTGGGATAATTCCATTCATACAGGGCATGGCTGGAATCGAGACCGTCATAGCATTGCAGGCGGATCAGTTTGGTCTGCAGAATTTGCGCGATGACTTTTGCCACCTCCGTTTTGCCGACGCCGGCTTCTCCTTCCAGGAGCAAGGGTTTGCCGAGAGCCTGGGCCAGATAGATGGATGTGGCCAGCGATCTTTCGCAGATATAATTCGCCTTTTCCATGGCGTTTTGGACTTCGTCTATTGATTTCAGCATATTTTCTCCCCTATGGTTGGTTATACAAAATGGTTGCTCCCCTCATCCTGAAAAACCAATGTAATCATCCTGCTTCGGGGAAGCAATACACATTAATCGGAACAACAGGCATGTTTCGCATCCGATCCTTCGCTGTAACGGACCTGAATAATTTCGGCCATGATGCTGACGGCAATTTCCCCGGGCGTTTCCGCCTTGATGTCCAGGCCGATGGGGGAATGAACGCGGTTTTCAATATCTTCACGGGAAAACCCCTTGGATATCAGATTATCGAAAACCTGCCGTGTTTTCTTCCTGCTCCCGATCATGCCGATATATCCGGCCTTGGTGGTGACGGCCCATTCGAGGACTGCCTGGTCATGAGTATGTCCGTGGGTAACGATCACGATGAAAGCCGATTGATTGACGGCGAGCTTTTTGAATATGTTTTCATATTCCTCAGCCATAATTTCATCCGCTTCGGGGAAACGTTCCCGATTGGCGTATTCCGGCCGATTATCGCAAACGACGACGCGGAAGTCCGTCATCTTGGCAATGCGTGCGAGATAGAACCCGATATGACCGGCGCCCAGAATATAAATGGCGGATTTGGGTACAATGGCTTCGATATAAACGGTGGCCACGCCACCACAGATCATTCCGCCTTCTTTGCCGCCGGTTAAGTCGAAGTGAACCATTTTGGGAATGCCGTTCTCGATGACCTTTTCCGCTTCTTCCCGGATCATCTTTTCCATCAGTCCCCCGCCGATGGTTCCTTCGATGCCGCCATCCTGGCGGATCAGCATCTTGGCACCCTGTTCCCGTGGAGTTGAGCCGTCCGTAGAAATCAAGGTGGCCAGGGCCGCACATTCGCCTTTGTTCTTAATTTTCAGAATTTCTTCATAGATGTCGCCCATTCTCTGTCCTCCGCAACCCGATGCCCCCAATAGGCTTTTGCATCAACATAATTTTGAAATGATTGAATAAAACTGCGTCAGTCTCACCTTTTCCATACAGGTTGTCAATATAAAATAGAATAATAGAGATCGATCAGGGAACCTACGGAGGTTTTATATCGTTTTTTTGTGTACAAATAATAGGAGCTTAACGAGGTGTATTTAAAAAATTCTCTTGACAGTTAAAAAAAAAGGAGTATTTTGCACCCCAGTACCGGTGATCAAGATCACCGAAGGGTTTGAAATTTACGAAAGGAGGTGCAATTAGATGAAGAAGGTATTTGCAATTATTCTTTCCATGCTCTTGGTAGCAACGATCTCTTTTGCAGTCGTTGGTTGCAAGAAGGCTGAAGAGCAGAAACCGGAAGAAGCGGCAGTTGAGGCTCCCGCTCCTGAGGCAGCACCGGCTCCCGCTCCTGAGGCAGCTCCGGCTCCGGCAGCCCCTGAGGCAGCCCCCGCAGCACCTGAAGCTCCCGCAGCCCCTGAAGCTCCGGCAGCAAAGTAATTCAGAAGAATCGGTTTGTAAAAGAATAGAGGGTCGATTATCGTGTTTTGGTGATCGGCCCTTTTTTCATGGTTTTTTTGTCTTGAGCCGCTTTTCTGTCTGTGTTATTTTGAATTCAATAAAGGGATTTCCCGATATCGGTTACTTGCCGAATGATTGATTGCTGTGGATAATCGAACGGAACAATTCAATTCAATAGCTTGAGAAAGGAGAAGAGATCATGACCATGAAAACCAGTGATTTCCTGAAAGGGGCGCTGATTGGCGGACTGATCGGTGCCGCCGCGGGAATCCTTTTCGCTCCCAAAAGCGGTAAGGAAACCCGGGAGGACATTGCCCGCAAGACCGACGAGATCATCAAAAAGGCCAAGGAAGAATATGAGGTCGCCCTGGAAAAAAGCAAAAAGGCTTACGAAACGGCGATCAGAAAAGCGAAGGAAATCCAATCGATGGCTCGGGAAAAGGTGGATGATGTCGAGGAATCCGTAACCGAACTGACGGAAAAAGGAAAAGAAACGTTGCTGGACAATAAGACACGCCTGAAGAAAGCGCTTGATGCGGGAATCGAGGCCTTCAAGGAAGAAAAAGGCAGGACGGACGCTTAACCATTCAACGATTGATCCGCGGGTGCATGCGATGCTTGAAATCAGCTTTGTTATCCTGAGTATAGCCTTCCTGCTGCTGGCGGGTTCCCTGGCGGCGGTGTTCTTCCAACTCTGGAGGATGTTGCAAAGGCTTCTCCCGGCCATTGAGCATCTGAACCGCTCCCTGCCGGGAATTCTCCGGAATGTGGAAGACATTACCGCTCACATTAAGGATACGTCGTCCCAAGTTCATTTTCAGGTGGAAAATCTTTCGAACCGGCTCAATCAGGTTCACGCCCTGCTGGCCGTGATTCCGGTGGTGGAAGACAGGTTGAAAGCCGGTCTTCTCACCCCCGTTCTCGGCGGGGGACGAAACCTGGCGGCTTTATGTAAAGGGGTTTCCGCATTTGTCCGTACCTTTGTTGCCTGGGGCAACCGGGCGGAAAGGTTTTGACGGCTGAGGCCAATTTGAGGTTTTACGGTGGGGAAAGTCAGTTTCGGCAGCAAATGGGGCCGCGTAGAGACAAAAATTAAAAAGGATCCTTCACAACCGGTCCGCTCTGCCGAGGAAGTCGTCAGGGAAATCAAAAAGAACAGCCAGAAACCGCCGGGCGAGGATTACCGTGAGCGGTCACTCCGCCTTCACGGTCTGGTCTGCGCCCGGTGCGGCAGGGCGTTCGATGAGACGAACCGGCAGCTTTTGACGGTCCATCATAAAGACGGAAATCACCAGAACAATCCTTCCGACGGCAGCAACTGGGAGAATCTCTGCGTGTACTGCCATGAAGATGAGCATAGCCGCGGTCTTCTCGGGGAGTACTACGAGGGGACGTTGCGTAAGCGGGAGGCAGAGGTGGTTTACGCCGATGCACGTTCAACCGGTAATGCGGAGGCGGGCCTGGGCAGTATGGCGGATAAATTAAAAAAAGCCCTGGAAAATCGGGGGGAAAAGGGCTGAACGCCCCGATGATACCCATCGCGGGATTGTTCCGAGTCCCTTGCCGCGCCCGAGGATGAACCAATATCAGTCCCGGCCGGCCCCTTACCGCTTTCTACTCCACCAGAAACGTCAGGCCATCGCGGTCTCCGCGGGTCACCATCTTGTCTCCCACGGACGTTCCGCAGTAAACACACGTGTAGTCGTATTTGTCCCCTTCAGCCAGGACGAGCAGCAGCCTTTTCCTCACCGGGACGGCCTTGCGGCACTTGGGGC